>JAAZCS010000198.1 GCA_012513125.1 Treponema sp.
CTATTATATATTGGGTGAATGGTTTTTAGGTGCAATAATTATAATATATGTGATGTTTCCGTTGATTAGATTTTGTATAAAAAAGAATATCTATGTAACAACATTTGTAATTCTTGCACTTTATATTCTGACTTATGTTACTGGAGTTGGCAAAATAAATAATGTATACAACTTTTTTACATATTTGTTTTATTTTTATATTGGCATCTTGTATGAAGAAACAAAAGGGAAGTCTTGGGTTGAGAAAATCGCTTGGCTTTTATTAGTGATAGTTCCTTTTTGTCGGGGTTGGTCAGATTTGCAGAAGTTTATTCAAGCATTTGCTTTTGTTGTTTGTATAAATATTTCAACTGAATTTTTGTATAAAAAAGAAATACTTCAAAATCATCGAACAGTCTGTAGTATTATAATTAAAGCAGGATCGCTGACGTATTTAGTATTTTTAATTCATCAAGTTTTTCTTACGCGAATAGGTGAAAAATTATTAAGAATGATGACAAATACAAAATTAGTTTATGGTTGTTCCGTGCTTTGTATTGTGATATTTTCATATTTAATAAATGAATTATTTTTAAAAGTAAAAAAAACAATTAGAAGAAAAGGTAAAATATGAGAATTTTGTATGATTCACAGATATTTGATTCACAAGTTGTAGGTGGAATAAGTAGATATCACTATGAATTAATTAAAAATAATAGAGATGATGAAGTTATTCTCTCTACTAAATTTACAGATAATGAATATTTGTTACATGATGATAAATATAATTTTAAAAGTGATCCTTATACTTTTGAAAAGTTCTTGCCCGGTCTAAACTTTAGGGGAAAACATTTCTTATTTAGAACAAAAAACAAGATTAATCCCCCACCTTTTATTTCAAACAAAGAAGAAACAATTAAGTTATTAAAAGACGGCAATTTTGATGTGTTTCATCCAACATATTATGATCCATATTTTTTGGATTATATGGGAAATAAACCTTATGTTGTAACAATTCATGATTTGATTTATGAAAAATATCCAGAATTGTATCCTCTGAATGCTCGAATTAGAGAAAACAAGAAAGTGATAATTGAAAATGCAAACAAAATAATCGCAATTTCTGAATGTACAAAAAAAGATATAATAGAGTTTTATGGTGTGAATGAAGATAAAATATCTGTAATTTACCATGGATTATCATTTATGCAGAATGAGAATGTTCAACTAAAACCAAAATTTAATGAAATTATTCAGAAAAAATATTTCTTATTTACAGGGCTAAGAACACTTTATAAAAATTTTTATTTTATGGTATATGCATTATGTGATTTCTTAAAAGAACATAAAGATGTAAATATAGTCTGTACTTCCTGGGATTTTTCTGAAGAAGAAATAGGATTATTTAAAGAATTGGGAATAGAAAATCAAATTATACATTATTTTGCATCCGATGATGAATTGTTTTTATTGTACAAAAAAGCATTAGCATTTATTTTTCCTTCTTATTATGAAGGATTTGGGATTCCAATTTTAGAGGCTTTTCAAGCAGAGTGTCCATTAATCTTGGCAAAAGCTTCTTGTTTTCCTGAAATAGCAAAAGATGCAGCTTTATATTTTGATTCAAAAAATAGTTATGAATTAAAAGATTGTTGCAAAAAGATTTTAGAAAGTGAAGATTTAAGAAAAAAGTATATAAAAAAAGGATTGGAGAGAGTCAAAGATTTTTCTTGGGAGAGAACAACAAAAGAGACTCAAAAGGTATATGAAAGTATCAAGTGATAAAAAAATTCCACTAATTTTCTTACATAAGGGGTCACCTTTATATTTGCAGATAGCTTTACGAAAAGCAAAAAGTGTTTGTTCTTCAGATGTATATTTAATTGGAGATGAAACAAATAATTATAGTTATATAAAACATGCTTTAATAAAAGACTATAATCATAATGATTTAGAAAAATATTATAAGCACATGTCGCCAAATGGTTATAATTATGAGATTTTTTGTTTGCAACGTTGGTTTGTTTTAAAAGATTTTTGCAAACAAAAAGTATTCATTCAAAAATTCTTCTATTATTATGTAAACTGTATGAGTGAAACGCTTTGGACAGGTACTTGCTGTGCTCCATATGGATATTTTACACCACAAGAAATGAGAGATTATGCTCGTTTTGGTAAGTTGTCGGATGAAGATTTGATAAAAGACGGTGGCTGGCATTATTCATACCAAGGTGGAATAGACAGAATAAAACAAAAAGTAATCAATATTTGTGAATCATATAGAATAATAGATAAAATTGGTAGTACAGAGGATATGGGTAAAAAAATAAATAATGGTGAAGTTTTGTGGGATCCAAATGAAAAATTACACTATATAGATTTTAACAAAGGCAAAATAGAAGGTACATTTACAATAAAGGAATTTATAAGGGACAATCCTTCTTTTTATAAAGAAATAGAGGAATAAAATTTTTAGTAATGTATTCACAATTTTCTAAATATCATTTATCATGAAAGTTCAAAATAACAATTCAATAAGATAAACTGGCGAAAAGAGAAAAGAAAAATGGCATCAGAAGAAAAAGAACTGTGGGATAAAACGATAAGCTCAAAAAGAAGATTGCTGGATTTGAGATTCAAGCAGGTCTGGGATTATAGAGATTTAGTATACCTGTTCATAAAGAGAGATTTTGTAACATATTATAAACAAACAATATTAGGACCGTTATGGTATTTAGTGCAACCGTTATTGTCGACAGTGATGTATATGTTGATATTTGGTACATTAGCAAAAATAGGAACAGATGGAATACCGCAAATATTGTTTTATTTTTCAGGAACAATGCTATGGACATATTTTAGTGAAAGTTTGATAGCAGGTGCAAATGTATTTATAAAAAATAATGGAATATTTAGTAAGGTATACTTTCCCCGATTGACGGCACCAATAGCATCGTCAATTGGATTAGTAATAAAACTTTTGATACAGTTTGCCTTATTGGTAGTGTTATACTTGTATTATTATTTTACAGGGGCAAACTTGCACTTGTCATTTTTAATGTTGTTGTTTCCTGTTATAATATTATGGATAGGATTGTTGGCAACAGGACTTGGAATGATAATATCTGCAATAACAACAAAGTACAGGGATTTGGCATTGATGCTGAATTTTCTAGTGCAGTTGTTGATGTATGCAACGCCAGTAGTTTATCCATTATCACAGGTGCCAGAAAGCTTAAAATTGTTGTTTTATATAAATCCTGTGAGTGCACCAATAGAACTGTTTAGAGTTTGCTTTTTTGGAGCGGGAAATGTGCCATTAAGTATGATATACACAAGTGTGGGTGCAACAGCAGTATTGTTGTTTATAGGATTGATACTATTCAATAAGAACGAACGAACATTTATAGATGTAATCTAAAGAGAGAAAAAATGAGTGATATAGCAATAAGAGCAGAGAACGTATCAAAATATTATAAACTAGGTCAGATAAATAACGGAACACTGTTTGCAGATATACAAACGTGGTTTGCAATGAAGTTGCATAGAGAAGATCCTCATTCCAAAATCGGTGAAAATAGATATGCAGAGGGAAAAGAGGGATTCTGGGCGTTAAAAGATCTAAATTTTGAAATAAAGCAGGGTGACAGAGTTGGAATCATTGGCAAGAATGGAGATGGAAAATCAACACTGCTAAAGGTATTAAGTGAAATAACAGCACCAACAAGTGGCGAGATAAACATAAAGGGAAGAGTAGCGAGTCTATTGGAAGTGGGTACAGGATTCCATCCAGAGATGACAGGGCGAGAAAATATTTATATGAACGGTGCAATTC
>JAAZCS010000199.1 GCA_012513125.1 Treponema sp.
GTTTAATTATTTGGTTATTGCAAT
The DNA here is from genome assembly GCA_012513125.1 of Treponema sp. Taxonomy (GTDB): domain Bacteria; phylum Spirochaetota; class Spirochaetia; order Treponematales; family Treponemataceae; genus Treponema_D. The sequence goes on from JAAZCS010000199.1 coordinate 25, forward strand.
CATTGACTTTTGAAGGTGGATTTCATTATATCGAAGGAGAAGAAAAATCAATTTTGAATGTTGTAGGTGAATTCCTTGCCTTTATTTTTGTTCCATTAGGATTTGGAAAATGGCAAGCTGCAGTTGCAACAATTCTAGGCTTAGTTGCAAAAGAAGAGGTTGTTGGTGTTTTTGGAACACTTTCTAATATGTTTGCGTCTGCAAACCCAGAAGCGGCTGGCGATTTGCTTGGTGCCATTGAAGGTGAAGTTTCTAACTTGGATCTGATTGGACAGGAATTCTTTGATGGAAGCGCTCTTGCTGCATATTCATTCTTAATCTTCAATTTGCTTTGCGCTCCTTGTTTTGCAGCGATGGGTGCAATAAAGCGAGAAATGAATAATGTAAAATGGACATTTGCGGCGATTGGATATATGTGTGTGTTCGCATATGCAATTTCTTTGATAGTTTTCCAGCTTGGTTCATTCTTTGCGGGAAAAGGTTTTACTGTTTGGACAGCAATTGCGATTGTTGTTCTGGCATTTATTCTGTATATGCTTTTTAGAAAGAATAAATATGATGAAAATCATCTAGGGAAAAAGGAGTAATATGAATCTATCTACAATTATTGTTTTGTCTATTGTTATTTTGGTGTGTGCTTCAATTGTTGCGTCGCATTTTGTGCAGCTGAAAAAAGGAAAGAAAGGCTGTGGGTGTAATTGCGGATGTAATTGTGCTAGTTGTTGTAAAAGTAAGAATATAGCAAAATAAAAAAGCAAAAGTGAATGTCTAAAAAGTAGATGTTCACTTTTACTTTTTGTGATTAATCAAAAAAAGTGTTCATTTTTTTTTGAACTGTTTTGTTATTTTATAAATTTTTTGCCTATGTTGAAAGCTTTTCCCACCATAGTTCCAAGTTTGTTGTACAAATGATTTATTGGATCATAAGATATTGGTTCAAGTTTTGTTGAATCAATTTTTCCATTTTCACCTAAAATACTTTCATCTGCACTTACATTGATAATTTTTCCAAATAAGTGACCTGTTGATTCATCATAGCTTGTTAGTTCACATTCAAGTGTCATTGGCAACTCGTTGATGATTGGTGCATCTACAAAAGTAGATTTTGTTGTATGAAAATCAATCTTCTTAAGTTTGTCTGAAACAGTATTTCCAGAAACTAAACCGACATAATCGCATTCAGCACATTTTGAAGCTGTTCCCATGCTTACTGTAAATGCTTTTTTTAGAAGTATATTTTTTACAGTTTTGTGTTCAGGGCTTAAACAGATGAAAATTTCTGATGTGTCACCAATTGAGCCCCAAGCAGCGTTCATTGCATCTGGGTTTTCATTTTCATCATAAGTGCCAATAATAAATACCGGCATTGGAAATAAAAATTCTTTTGAACCAAAATTCTTTCTCATAAATTACTCCTATTAAAGCTTTGATTTTTATTTATCTTCTCTAATCGTTATACCTTTGTTCAACCAGCGATTGCTTAAATAATAAGGAACGGTAATTAAAATTCCAATAATCCAACCGACTAAGAAACACCAAAACATATTATATTTTCCAAAAAAATGATCAAGAATATATGCAGAAGGAACTCTTGCAAGCAATAATGAAATCATACTTGAAACAAGTGGAATCATCGATTGTCCTGCTCCTCTCATTGCTGAATTTAATATAAAAATAATTGCTAAAAGAAAATAAAAAGGTATCAATCTATGAAGATATTCAATTCCTGTTGTTAAGACTTCTGTATCTCGAGAAAAGGCCATCAACAGAAATTTTCCAAAGAAGAATACAAGTGCACTTATAACAATACATAATGAGCATGACATCAAGCAGGATGAGCGGACTCCTTTTTTTACTCTGTCAATTTGATTAGCACCTAAATTTTGACCAACATACGTCGTAATTGCTGTAGAAACGCTTGTAATCGGAAGAAAAACAAAAGAATCAATTTTGTTTACAGCACTGTAACCAGCCATAAAACCCGGTCCGTAACCATTTACAAGCCTTTGGAGAACAATTGTTCCAAAACAAAAAAGCATATTTTGGAAACCAGCTGGAAGTCCAAGTTTTGTAATATGAATCATCAAATTACTATCAAAATGCATTTTATGTGGCATTGTAATATGAATAAATGAATTCATCCTGTTTATATAAATTATGCTATAAATAAAAGCGATTAATTGTGCAATTATTGTTGCAAGAGCAGCCCCGAAAACTCCCATTTTGAAGATTGCTACAAAAACTAAATCTAAGATTATGTTCGCCACAGTAGCAATTGTTAAAAATAAAAGACTTGTTTTGCTGTCTCCAATCCCCTGTAATATAGAAGAATTGATATTAAATCCGAAACTTGCGATAGTTCCAATAAATATTGTTTTTAGATAAAGCACAGAAAGTTCCATAGTTTGACCTTCTGGTGTGTTCATCAATTTTAAAATAGGGCGTGAAAAGACTAAACCAATCACAGTAACAAGAATAGAACCAATAATCATTGCAATATAAACAGTTTCAATTGTTAGTTTGACCTTCTGTTCGTTCTTTGCACCAAAAAACTGGGAAATTAAAATTGTAGCACCCATTCCCATACCCATAAAAAGTGAAATGAGTAGAAAATTGATTATAAAAGAGTTCTTCA
>JAAZCS010000200.1 GCA_012513125.1 Treponema sp.
AATTACTACTGGTGAAGAAACAGTTCAGGCTAACGAGGGGGCTGTAAAAGCAGAATTTGATACAGTTCGTCAGATGGCAAAAATGACAATTGGAAGAAGGGGAAATCAATTTCCTATTTTTACCAGAGAGTTTTTTCATTGCACAGAGAGTGGAACAGGAACTCGTGAAAATGTTATTGAAGTTTTAAGATGGGTTGAATCAATAGATCCGGGTGTATTTCACAGAATTCACAAAAATATTCCAAATAGAATTGTTCCTTATGTATTGCTTGTTCCAACTTATGGAGATAGGGGATTTTGCTGGGAACCTTTCGATAGATATAATCGAGTTACGAGCCGTGGGCGTATTGTTATTCCAATGTATCCAAAAGATTTAAAAATTGCGGTACTAACTGCTGTAGCAGATTTAAGATGGCAGGTTGCAAAAGAGAAAGCATCTTATTACTGGATGGAAGAAGGTCTTACAGGACAATATTATCAGCATGTTGAACAGTTGAAATTGAAAGGCGATTTGAAAGAATTCTTTATTGAAGATTATATCTTATGGATGATGAAAGAATCTATTGGTGTTCAGCGTCTAGATAAAGATGTTCGGGGAATTTTCTGGAGAAATATGCCTTTCCCAAAAGAGCTGAAAGCAGATTTAAGAAAACGCAGTTTAGTTTATGATGAACTATGTAAAAAAGATGCAAATCGTGAAATGAGCGATGGATATTGATAAAAAGTGTAAAAACTTATAAAAAAAAAAGACAAAAACTAAAAGCTTTTGTCTTTTTTTTTTATATAAACAGGATGGGGCTTTGCCTCAGCATCCTAGAAAAAGAAAAAGGAAACCTAAATAGAATTTCCTTTTTCAAAAAGGCATGGATTGGAGTCGAACCAACGAATGACGGTTTTGCAGACCGATCCCTTACCGTTTGGGTACCATGCCATAAAAATTAATATTTTATGATATTAACAGAAATAATAATTCTTGTCTAGTAATGAATGCAGTATAAATACATTTCAATATGAAATTTTATCTTGCTAAATTAAATGTATTGTGATAGTTTATTTTAAGTTGCCTTTGTGTCGTATGTATCAATCGCAATTCTCTGGAGAGTTCTCACATACCCGTGAGACGCCGAAGGGTTAAGGTTATTAAAACCGATATCTCAGGCAAAGTGGACAGAAAGAATTATTTTTCAACACACTCTTTAGAGAGCTTATTTATATTAAAAATATAATAGGCTCTTATTTTTTTTAAAGGACGGTATTATGTTTGCACAAATCAATTCCGTTTTATCGGCCATAGACGATTTTGTCTGGGGTCTTCCTCTAATTATTCTTATTCTTGTTACAGGTATTTTCTTGACAATAAGATTAAGAGGTGTTCAATTTACTCAGCTGAAATATGCAATTAGGTCTATTTTCAGAAAATCTGACAGTAAAGAAGGTGGTGAACTTTCAAGTTTTAAGGCTCTTTGTACAGCTTTATCTGCAACTATCGGAACTGGTAACATTGTTGGTGTTGCAACTGCTATTGCTATTGGTGGTCCAGGTGCGGTTTTTTGGATGTGGCTTGCAGCTTTGTTAGGTATGGCAACAAAATACGCTGAATGTCTTTTGGCTGTTCATTTCCGTGAAGTGAAACCTGATGGACATATTCTGGGCGGACCTTTCTACACAATGGAAAAAGGTGTTGGTGAAAAATGCAAATGGCTTGGTAAATTATTAGCTGTTTTGTTTGCAATTTTTGGAACAATGGTAGGTCTTTTTGGAATAGGAACATTTAGTCAGGTTAATTCAATTACTTCTGCAATTGAAACATTCTCAACATCTTTTGTTGGAACTTCTGGTTCTTTGGCTGCAATAACTATTCCTGGCATTGGTACTTATTCAGTTGTTGTTGTTGTTGCTTCATTAATTCTTGCTATTTTAGTTGCACTTGTAATTATTGGTGGATTGAAGAGAATTTCTTCTGTCGCTGGTGTTATTGTTCCTGTAATGGCAGTTCTTTATGTTATTTTAGGTTGTGTTGCAATTTTCTGTAATATTTCACACTTAACAGAAGCTTTTGAGCAAATTTTCCAAGGTGCATTTGGATTTAAAGCTGCTGCAGGTGGTGCTGTTGGTGCAATGATTGTTGCTATGCAAAAAGGTATTGCTCGCGGTATCTTCTCTAATGAAGCTGGTCTTGGTTCTGCTCCAATTGCTGCTTCAACTGCAAAAGTTGATCACGCTGTACAACAAGGTATCGTTTCTATGACAGGAACTTTCTTTGATACAATCGTAATTTGTTCAATTACTGCTCTTGTAATTATTATTTCTGGTGCATGGAGACCTGAATTGGGATTCTCTGGATTTGGAATAACAAATGCTGCATTCCAAATGCTTCTTCCTCGTGTTCCAGGACAGTTCATTTCTTTTATATTGATGATTTGTCTTGTTCTTTTTGCTTTTACTACAATTCTTGGTTGGGATTATTATTCTGAACGTTGTATTGAATACTTATCAAAAGGAAATATGAAACCTGTAAAAGTATACAGATGGTTGTACATTATTGCAGTTTTGATTGGACCATATATGACAATTTCTGCTGTTTGGACTATTGCTGATATCGTAAACGGTTTGATGGCTATTCCAAATATTATTTCATTGTTGATTTTAAGTGGACTTACAGTAAAACTTACTCAGGATTTCTTTAAAGGAAATCATATTTATACAGTTGGTTATGATTTTACAAATTCTGCTATTTCAGATGAAGAAAAATAGTAAGAACAGTTAACATAGAATTATGTTGAAATGCACCTCTACGGTTGAACAAAAAGTTCAATTTTGTGAGGTGCATTTTTTTTATATTAAACCAGTTTTTTCGTCAATGCCCATCATTATGTTCATACATTGAACAGCAGCTCCAGAAGCTCCTTTTCCAAGGTTATCAAGACGTGATGTCACTACTATTCTTTCATCATTTCCATAAACAAAGATTTGCATATTGTTTGTGCCAGCAAGTGTGTTTGCAGGAATAAATGGTTCATTTAAAGTTCCTTCTCCCATAAATCCTGCAACTTTTACAAAATATGAATCCTTGTAGTGTTCACAAAACATTTCCCAAACATCATGGGCAGTTACTTTTTTTGCAAGAAGTCTAGATTGAAGTCCTGTCGTAACAGTCATCCCCTGAAAATAATCGCAAACATAAGGTGTAAAAATTGGCTCATAATCTAAGCCTGGAATAAGTTTCATTTCTGGAAGATGTTTGTGTGCCTGAGTCAAAGCGTATAGACGTGGAGAATCATAAGCGATATCGCGATTTTTATCTTCGTATTGAATAATTGCTTTTTTTCCGGCTCCTGAATATCCAGAAACGGCGTTAATCGAAACTGGATAATCTTTTGGCAAAATACCAGATTTTACTAAAGGATAGCCCATTGCGATAAAACCGCTTGCGTAACATCCAGGCGTTGCAACTCTTGATGAATTTTCAATTTTTCTACGGAATTCGTTGCCAAGTTCGGGAAATCCATAAGCCCAATCAGGATTAGTTCTATGAGCGGTAGAAGCGTCGATGATTTTTGTTTTTGGATTTGTGCATAACGACACAGATTCCTTAGCAGCAACATCTGGAAGACATAAAAATGTAAAATCAGAAGCATTGATTAATTTTGCTTTTTCCGTTGAATCTTTTCTTTTGTCTTCATCAATTGTTATTATTTCAATATCAGTTCTATTCTCAAAACGTTCAAAAATTTTAAGGCCAGTAGTGCCTTCTTTTCCATCTATAAAAACTTTGTACTTCATATTTTAAAATTATAGTGAATAAATGTTATAATTTGAATATAATAATAAAAAAATTTTTAAATAAGTGAGAAATGAATGAAATATAAATTAGTGATTTTTGATATGGATGGAACTATTCTAAATACGTTGGAAGATTTAACTGATTCTGTTAATTATTCAATGGAAAAAATGAATTTTCCAAAACATACTTTAGATGAAGTTAGATATTTTTTAGGAAATGGAATTGCAAAATTAATTGAACGTTCATTGCCAAAAAATACAGAAAAATCGATTTATGAAGTGGAATTAAGTGAGTTTACAAAATATTACAAAACTCATTCTGCAATAAAAACTGCTCCTTATGACGGAATAAAAGAATTATTGAAAAAATTGAAAGAGAATGGTGTTATTACAGCGGTTAATACAAATAAGATAGAATCGGCTGCAATAGATTTGTGTGATGATTATTTTCCAGCTTTATTTGATATTATTATTGGAAATAAAAAAGATGTTCCACCAAAGCCGGCTCCTGATGGAATTTATGAGATAATTGAAAAAGCGTCAGAACTCAAAAATGAAAAGATTCAAAAAAAGGATATTGCATATGTTGGCGACTCCGATGTGGATTTAAAAACAGGGATAAATGCTGGAGTAAATGTCATTGGCGTAAATTGGGGTTTTAGGGGAAAAGATTTTCTTTTAAAAAATGGTGCTCAAACAGTTGTGATGAATACTCAAGAATTATTTGATTTGTGCAAATAAACGATTTTATTGTATATAATTCTCTTTTTTTATATAATTTAGGTTTAAAAGAGATTAATTTTGGAAGTAAAAATATATGTCAGGATTCTATGATTATTATGATGTAGCTGTTGTTGGTGCAGGTCACGCTGGTATAGAAGCGGCCTTAGCAAGTGCCAGAATGGGACTGAAAACTGTTTTGATTACTCAAACTCCTGATGCAATTGGTCGTCTTTCTTGTAATCCATCAATTGGTGGAATAGCAAAAGGTAATATCGTAAGGGAAATAGACGCTCTTGGTGGCGAAATGGCCAAATTAATTGATAGGTCAATGATTCAGTATAGATTGTTGAATAAGAGTAGAGGACCTGCAGTTCAGGCACCAAGAAGTCAAGCTGATAAAATAACATATTCACAGTTAGCACGTTTGACTGTAGAAAAGACACCAAATCTTTTTACTTTAATGGATACAGTAATAGACATTTTGACAACCTCCAGTTCAACATCTTTACCACCTGATTCTGATACAAGTGCAGAAAAAGGTACAATTCCTGGTGAAAGGCGCGGAAATTTAAGTAGCAATATAAAAGATCATACATATGCCAGTGAGGCTGCAAGAAGTGGAATGAGGCAGAAAGTGACGGGCATTGTAACTGAAAGAGGTAGAATTATTCCTGTTCGTTCTGTAGTTTTAACAACTGGAACTTTTTTAGGCGGTCGCATTTTTATTGGTGAATATGATGCACCTTGTGGAAGAGTGGGTGAAGCTGCAGCCTATGGACTTACCGAAAGCCTTCATCGGATTGGTTTTACAACTGGTCGTCTAAAAACTGGAACTCCTCCAAGAATTTTGAAGCGTACAATTGATTTTTCTGTTTTGGAAGAACAACCTGGAGATGATGAGATTATTCCTTTTTCATTTGATGATGAAAAGGTTGATCGCCCGATGGTTCCTTGTCATATTGTTTATACAAATGAAGAAACACATAAAATAATCAGAGACAATATAGGACGTTCTCCGCTTTATTCTGGGAAAATTTCCGGAATTGGTCCAAGATATTGCCCTTCAATTGAAGATAAGGTTATGAGATTTACAGAGCGCGACAAGCACCAAATTTTTATTGAACCAGAAGGTTTGATGACTGATGAAATGTACTTGAATGGATTGTCTTCATCCTTACCAGAATGTGTTCAAGATGCTTTTATGAGGACAATGCATGGTTTTGAAAATGCTGTTCAAAGCAGACCTGGATATGCTGTAGAATATGATTATGTAGAACCGACCCAGTTATATTCCTCATTGGAAACAAAAAGAGTTGCAGGAATGTTTGATGCTGGGCAAATAAATGGAACTTCCGGTTATGAAGAAGCTGCGGGACAGGGATTAGTTGCGGGAATGAACGCTGGATTATATGCAAGAGCTCATATAAATAAGTGTGGTCCTTTAGAAAAGATTCCTTCAAATATGAATGGAGTTCCTTCCTCAATTGAAAAAGGTGCTTTTTGTCCTAAGAAAGAAATGAATGATGATGAATTAAAGCAATTTGCAGAAATAAGTGAACGTGAAACAAAAGAGTTAAACGAATATATTGCACAAATTCAAAAGAAAGCAGGATATGAAGAATTCAAAACAATTCCTGAATGGAAACCTATTGTTCTTGGTCGTGATGAAGCTTACATTGGTGTTTTGATAGATGATTTAGTTACCCTTGGAACAAAGGAACCTTACAGAATGTTTACAGCTCGTGCTGAATATAGATTAAAACTTCGTCATGACACAGCAGATAGGCGACTTGCAAAATATGCTTATGAAGCAGGATTAAAATCTGAAGCACAATACAATAAGATTCAAGAAAAATATTTGCATTTAAGTGAGATTGAAGCTTTGTTGTTAAAGAAACCAACTATGGAAAATCCCGGATACCCTGAAGCAGAATGGAATGAAGCATTAATTGATGTAAAATATAAGTATTATATTGAAAAACAGGATAGACGTGTTGAAAAAATGCATAAAATGGAAAATACCCATATCCCTGTCGATTTTGATTATAGTTCGATACCTTCTCTTTCAAGTGAATCTAGACTGAAACTTGAAAAAATTAGACCAACAACATTAGGGCAGGCAAATAGAATTAGTGGTATAAGAAATTCTGATATAATGTTATTAATGGTA
>JAAZCS010000201.1 GCA_012513125.1 Treponema sp.
ATTTGAAGTTGATTTTGAATTTGACCGCCATAACCACCAATTACCCATTTTACTAGTTTTTCCAAATAAGGCTTTAACTCGTTTTTTAGCGATGTTGCGTTTTCTAATCCAAAATCTCTTAAATTACCATGTTCTTGTTTATCACTATTGGAAAATTGCGTACTTTTCTCCTATACTATAAATTGCTTACAATTCTTTCAGCAAGTTTTTCTACCACCGGTACGGCAACGGAATTGCCGAATTGATGATACATCTGAGTTCTTGAAACAGGGATTTTAAATTCTTTTGGATATCCCATAATCGCTTTACATTCATTTTCTGTTAATAAGCGTAAGCCTGTTTCTCCACCACGAACAAAAGTTCCTGTTATTCGCTGAATTTTATGATAAGAAGCACAAAGTGTTTTTACAGGGAAATTTGAATTTGAGTCAATTATTTCAGGATGCCCATCATTCTTTTTGAAAATATAACTTTGTTGTAAATGCTTTGATATTGAAGGACCTATGGCATTTTTTTCTACAAACTGACCAATTCCTATATGATTAGAATTTCCTTCTGGCATTTTAAAATTTGATGAATCTAAATCTTTTCTAAAACCAACAAAATATAATCGCTTTCTTTCTTGTGGAACTCCAAAATCTGCACTATTTAAAATTTTTGTTGTTACTTTATACTCTAATTCCTTTTCAAGAACGTCCATAATTGTTTGGTAAGTATTTCCGTCATTATGAGTAAGTAAACCTGCTACATTTTCTAGAATAAAAGCTTTTGGTTGTTTCGATTTGATAATATCTGCAATATAAAAGAAAAGTGTTCCTTGTGTTTTATGCTTAAATCCTTCTCTTTTTCCTATTGAACTGAACGGCTGGCAAGGAAAACCTCCTGCAAGAACATCAAAATCAGGAATATTGTCTACATTTATCTTTGTTATATCTCCAAATGGAACTTCTCCATAATTTGCAAAGTATGTTTGTTTTGCGGATTCATCCCATTCACTTGAAAAGACACATTCTCCGCCACAATTCTGCAATGCCATACGAAATCCACCAATACCTGCAAAAAGGTCAATAAAGCTAAATTTTTCATCTTTGTTTGAATATGGAATTTCTATAGATTGATTAAAATAATTTTTCTGTGGAAGTAAACTTAAATTTACATTTCTTGAAAGAATTTCGGTTTCATACTTTTTTGCTTTTTCTGAACCCTGTAACTGTATGTAGTGGCTTATTAAAGCAAAATTTTCATGAAAATCCTCTTTAGGTAAATACTTTTTTAAGACTGAATAATTTGCAGTTCGTGTCATTTATTCCAACCAAAAATGAATTTCTACATATAAGTATAGCATTTTTATGTCTTTTTGGCTATTACTTGGCAAACTTGATTTCTTATGGATGTTTCTAATTCCATTGTTAAAAACTATAATATACTTAGCTTTATTTATCTTGATTTGTTTTAATCACCAATCATCTTCAGTATCATTACATGAGATTTGTTCTAATTCTATATAAGGTTTAGAAGGTAAATTGGTAATAAATATTTCAATTCTTGTATTTTACTCTTTTGCCGGAAGACATTCATTTATTAAAGTATCTTTAGCTTTTCTCGTTAGAAATACAGTACTTTGACAACCAACAAATAGAAATGTTGCAAAAAAAAACAATACTAATTTCTTCATTTTTTTTCTTTATCATTTGATTTAAAATATTTCCGATAATATACATCTGAAATTGATAATGTATGAGCTCCATCTTTAACAGAGCCATCAATTTGAGCGTATAGATTGCTACTGAACTCTTCATTCACCTCAATTATAATAATTATTAATTATTTCTTCCCTTGCATATAGCAGAAAAAATGTTTGTGGTTACAAACCTAATATATTTGCTTTTTTCTCTTTGTATTCATCTTCATTAATTAACCCATTATCATAATATTGCTTTAATTTAATTAATTGTGATTCAATAGTATCAAATATCTCTGAATCTTCTTTTATTGAATCTGTCTTTGAGAATCTGAAATATAAATCTGATCTTTTTGAATACGCTGAAATGTCATAGAATTTATTTTCGTCAAGAACTTGAATAACCCAATATGGAGAATAATCATCCAAATCTTCATCATAGAATGTTTTCAGTTTTCCATTAATTACGAATCCAAATACATCCCAAGTGCCATAATTAGGGGATGGAAACATTATGATACATGTTGGAGAGCCTTCAATTTTTATGTTATCTTCATAATCACGTCTTTGTTCTGTTGTATCAAATTTATAAATTCCATTTGATGGATTTTGCTTTATGTTTGATAATTGAGTAGAAGTTCCAAAAACATTATTTGTAGATTCCAATATATAAAAATTCAAATCATGGTTTCTTACATCAATGAATATTTTTTTATCTTTAGGTAGGTTAGCTTTATAACCAAAAAATAAAATACCCTTGAGTTTTTCCTTTGTTGGAAGAGTAACTTTATCTCCAAATTTACAGCTCGTAATATTTCCAATATTTTGCCAATTTGAATCTTTATAAATGCTGAATTCAATATCTATATTGTCCAAATTTGAATAATTCACAAGAACTATATTGTCTTTAAAAGTTTCAGAAAAATCTTTTACGGAAACTACAGTTCCTCCAATAAATTCTGGACTATTTGCATAAATATTAAAACTTAAGATACTGCTTATAATC
>JAAZCS010000202.1 GCA_012513125.1 Treponema sp.
AGGTAGCCATCCTTTATCAAAGTAATACCAAACACTAATAGTTTCATCTACGGATTTTCCAATTATTTGATAAATATCAACTTTTCGGCAATGCCCCATAACAGTTGAATTCCAAGATTTATTTTCCTTAAAAGCAACATATGGCTCTGTAATCAAAGCCCAACTTATATCAGGAGATAAATTTTTTGTATAATTAGAATCAAAAACTATTTCTTTTTCTTCTTTATGAGAACATGAGATAAATAAGAAACAAAATATAATAACTATTACAAACTTTTTCATTTTTTACACAAAAACTTACAAACAGAAGGATAAATATTCATATCAGAATCAACAAAATCTAAACTCTTAATTTCATCCAAATCAACCCACTTATAATCAGTATGTTCAGGCAAATTCTCTTTTTTTGCATCTATTTCAGCAAGAAAACTTATTAGATAAACATTAAGTGAACATTTTTGATTTTTATGAAAGAACTCACTTTCTGTAATTTTTTCTATAACTTTGACATCGCAAAAGAATTCTTCTTGCATTTCACGTTGAATGGCTTCTTCAAAAGTTTCACCAGATTCAACTTTTCCGCCAGGAAATTCCCACTTTCCTCCCATATCTCCTATAGGTTTTCGTTTTGCAATAAATATTTTATTATTTTGATAAGCTATACAAGCAATTGAAGAAGTAAGCATAAATCATCCTATTATTAAAATCACCTTTTGGGTAATAAATTTCAAATACTTTACAATATTTGTGTTTGATATTTGAGTTTATAAGAATAAAACATCCGGAAAAATAAAATGTACTATAGCAACAATTACACAAAAATATCCTAAAATTTTAGTATCTTCAATAAAATATTTCTGAATAAAAGTTGGAAATTTTAGTGTGCTTGATTCTTGACTACTAACATAATCTAATATCAATGAAGCACCACCAAATAAACCAGCCAAAGAAGGAAGCAAATCTCCAACAACAGGAACATCTGTTCTTACTACAGACAAAAGTTTCATTATTCCAGTTAAAGCTGCTAAAATACCAAGTACTAATTTGAAAGTTCTGTTTGACACAAACTGATTTTCATTAATTGTCTTTCCAAACTTATTAACTTTATCTTTAAAACTAGATTTTTCATCGCCATTATTTTGATTTTGTTCTTCTTCAGCATCTGAATAAGTTGAAAGATTTTGTGGTTGTTTTTTTCCGTAAATTAAAATAAGGCCCACAAATAAATTAAATAAAATTGATAAAAAATAAAATTGAATCATATACTTCTCCTATAAAAAGTCAACGAGTAAATTTCAATTTACGAGGCGACTTTTTTTCACTGTTTTGCTAAAAACAGCATTATATCTAGAAGTTTGCCACGCAAACTTTTAAATCAAAGGTTTGACGATATTTTCAGAAAACCTTTGATTATTTCTCCTAAGAACATCATCTTATCGTTTTATATCTGTTGTTAATTCTTTTTTTTCATTTTCAACATTAATTAAAACTCTTACTTCTTTTATATCATAATCTGTAAATTTTGTCCTTAAATAAATCTCTTTTCCTTCATAATTTTCAACAACCTCTTGATCAGAAACTATCTGGTCATTCTGATCAAGAGCAAAAAAGTTCGCATATATTATACAAGGTTTCTTTTTTTTAGAAGAAATCTTTATATTTGCAAAAATATCATCTTCATACAAGAAAGCATCAAGCTCAAAATTAATACCATTGATTTTATCTTTATTGTCCAAGCTTCTTAATCCAACATAGCTCCAAGAAAGAACAACAATAACAACTAGAGAAATCAAAACAAAACGATTAGCTCTATTTGAAAATAAAGCCTTAAATCCTCTTTCTGGGTTCAATTTTCCATCATAATAATCTTGAACTATTTTCGGAGCATTTTTTATTCTTTCTTCTCGGTTATAAAAAAAGTGATACTTCTCTTCACCCTCAGAATAACCTTCATTTAAATTATTAAATTTCATCTATTTTAATAACGAATTAATCAATTCATCAGTCCTATACCAAACAATATGAGCATTATCTTTTTTCAAATACAACGCAGTTACAATACCTTCTTTTGAAAGAGACAAATCATAATACAAAATATCTTTGTGATTCATTGCAAAATGTCTTCGCAAAATACGTTGATTTTCATTCTGAATCATTTCAATATTAAAACCATATTCCGTTTTCACAATAAAAAATTTCCAACCACTTTTAGTCACACCAAGGAAATCATAAGGAAGCTTATATGTCAGCCTACTATAATCAGAAACAACAGACTCTTCATATGGAGGAATTGAAATTGTATCTTCATAGATTCCATCATTTATATCCAAAGTGCATAATTGCGTTTGAACATAATCAATTCCAGACTGAACTTTTGAATCGGCATCAAAATAGGTAGAAAAATAATCAATTTTAACATAAAGCTTATATTCTGACATTGAAGGAATTATATTATCAATATTATAAAAGGAATCTGTCGCTAGGTTATCATTTTTTAACTTTGGAACATCTTTTAGATTGATTGGAATTAAATATTTTAAAAAGCCATCAGCTGCAAACCAATAAACAGACATCCCATCTACTGTTACACAAACTACTACCAGTTCATCATTTGATGTTGTGTAAATGTTTTTTATAAATGGAAAAGGAGTTCCACCCGGTCCTTGTTGCCCAATATAGTCAACACTAGTACCATCTCGTAAAAAGCGTAAGATTGTTTGTGAATACAAACTTTTTCCATCTTCACTTTGCTCCTGTCTATCCCTTGGAATTGTACAAACTGTATAAATACATTTTTTTGAATCAACAGTAATTATTCCCGGATAATCAAAAGGGTAAGAAATTTCTTTGTGAATGCTTTCATTTGTGTCAGCTGACTTTTTTAACAGTCTACTAATGGAAGAGTCTTCATTATAAAACAAAGTTAATAAATCACCGTAAGAATTCATCTCCATGATTTTTTTTGATTCTCCATCAACTACATAAAAAAAACCATCGCTCATATAAATTCCAGTTGAGACATTTCCTATTTTGTTTAAATCTGAGATTCCCAGTTGCTGTTCAAAATTACCATATTGTAACGAAAACAATTCATTTTCATTTATCGACTCAATAGAATTTTTTTTACTACATGAATAAAAAAAGACTGACAAAGATAAAAACATTAATATTATGA
>JAAZCS010000203.1 GCA_012513125.1 Treponema sp.
ACCATATTTCGTCCCGAATTTTCAATCGCTTTTGAAATCATTTCAATCTCTTTTTCTGCCGAATATGGATTTTGTGGATACATGTTTGTGTTACAAATGTCATCCACTTTTACAAAATCAACATCCCATGAAGCATACAATTCAAAAATTGAATCATAATAATCTTGTGCATATGGTTTTGAAGAATCAACGCCATACATATCAGGATTCCATTTTGAAATTGAGAATGGATTTGCTATCATGTCAGCAGTAACAAGTGTGCCGTCATGAGTTTTAATCTTTAAATGATTGTGGGCTGCATATCGAGGAATGCCTCTCATAATATGAATTCCAAATTTTAATCCTAAGGAATGAATATAATCACTTAGTGGTTTAAATCCGTTTTCATTTGCAGAAGAAGGAAATCTGTTTTCTGAAGGAATTTGCCTTGAATATTCGTCAATATTGAACTGACTAAAAGGAATATATTGAACATTTTTGTCATTCTGCTTACCAGCATTGGAATCTGACCACTGAATATCAATTACAATATATTCCCAGCCATGTTGTTTGAGATTTTTTGACATATATTCAGCATTTGCCTTAATTTGCTCTTCATTTACCATCGTGTTGTAATAATCGTATGAATTCCATCCCATTGGTGGGACAGGTGCAACATCATTTTTATTATACTTTTTTTCGTTAATCATTTGATTTTCTCCAGATTAAGATGAATATGTTCCAAAAGGCATCAACGCCATTGTTCCAAGTTTAAAAAATTGTTTTCCGAATGGAATTCCAATTATAGTTATGCAAAAAATTATTCCAACAACAAACGATGTTACAGCTAGTTCAATTCCTCCAAAAATAATCCATAGAATATTTAGTAAAAGTGAAGAAAAGTGACAATTGTTTGATAACGTTTTTCCAAATGGTAAAAAAGCAATTCCTGAAATCTTAAAACATTGTAAACCAACAGGAATTCCAACAATTGAACAGCACCATAGGATTCCAGCTATTAACCAGCAAAAACCAAGAATGAATCCACCAAAAATAAACCAAATTATATTTCCTAAAAAACTCATATTAATTCCTAATTACAAATATTTTACAAAATCATCAATTTTTTTATTAATCGAATGATTTGGACCTGGAACACAGTCTTCAGTTTTATATCCTAAAGGCATTAGCAAAACCACTTTTTCATTGGACGGAATATTGAATGCTTTTTCAACTTCAGCATTAGCAAATCTGTTTACCCAGATGGAATCAATTCCTAAATCTGTGGCCTCAAGCATTATATGGGTGGCAACAATGCTTACATCTTCAACACCGGAATGAATGCCTTCTTGCAATTGATTTTTCCATTCTTCATCTTCATTGTATGTAAAAATAAGAACAGTTTTTGCATTAAAAGTGCATGGTGTTAATGATGCAATCTTTTCCAATGCAGAATTACTTTGAAGTACATAAATCCGTTGTGGCTGCAAATTTTTTGCTGTAGGTGCAATCTGTCCGGCTTGTAATATTTTTTCAAAATCGTTTTTTGAAATCAACTTGTCCGAAAATTTTCTTGCAGAAAATCTTTTTTTTGCTAATTCTAGAAAGTCCATTTTTTCTCCTAATAAAATCAATAATCAAATGCTCAAATAAGTTTATGTTATGCATTTTGATAAGTAAAACGTTTTTATTCAAGTTTTTTTAAATCATTTTTTAACAAAGTGCTTTCAGTGACAATATTTAATCCTTCTTGTAATAGATTTTTCGCCGAAGAAATATTATTTTCATTGATTAATTTTACACATTGGTTGTGAATGTTTATTGCGTAATTGTTTCTATATATATTTCGTTGTTTTGCAAGTTCGGGGTTTTGTTTGTAAATGCTTAAACCTTCATCAAGTAAAAGCCATGCTTTTTGATAATCTCCATTTTTTGCAATTTTATCAGCGTTTGATGAATATAAAAATATAAAAAGTTTTTCGTAATTTGATGATGACAAAAAGATTTTATTTTCTTGTAAATTGTTCAGAGCATCTTCAAAAGGTTCAGATTTTATTTTTTTGTTCAGTGAATTAAAGATAATCATATTGTTTAATTGGTTTCGATTATTTTCACTAATGTAGTTTTTATATTTATCAAGTATTTGAAGAGCTAAATCGTAATTTTCAACAGTTGAAGTTTTATTGATTAAATTTATTGCAGAAGTTTCGATGGCGGTTGAATAAAGAGAAGAGTTTTCTGATTCACCAAATAAAGACTTTGCTTCAATAACAAGATTTATTCCTTCTTCTTCTTTTCCATTTTCGGCTAAATTTATTGCCGTGTTGTAAACGCATTTATTTAAAATTGATAATGATTCATCGGATTTGTTCTGCAAAAAATAGGCAGAACAAGCAAGGGTTATAGTATCTCTGTTTTTATTTTGTTTTTGAAGAGTAGAAATTCTATTATTATAAATCAAGGCAATGATTCTTCTGTCGTCTACATTATGTCGCCCTTTGTAATCTTTAGCGGGAACAATTGCGTATTTCTTTTGGTTTTGATTAATTGAAATATCTTTTTTTTCACCAGGATTGAAGCCATAAGGATTTGTAGTTTCAACATCAATCAATTGGTCATTTATTTTTACAGCACAAAAAGCGTGAACAGGAGTTTCTATAGCAATAACTGGAATGTTCAGTCTTTTTATAAAATACATGTAAATAATGCTAGATGAAACACAATTATAAACGCCCTTATTCAGCGTTACGTCAACTTGAGTTTGAAGTAATGAATATTGGGAAAAGATGTTTTCATAAAGAAATAAAAGCGTGTATTCAGCTTTTTCTAAGTTCGATGAAGTATTTTTTTTAATGAAAGTGTCTTCCAGTTCTTTGTAAACTTTATCCAAACTTATCAATAATTTTTCGATTTCTACGTCTGTAGTTCCTGATGCCACAAGAGCAGTTTGAATGAAAGTTGAATATTCCATATCTGAAGTTAAATTGTTTTCTTCTGAAATTCTTGAATCAATTTTAAAGTGAAAATCTTCTGCATAAATGAAAAAACCGAATAAAAAAAATAATATTGTTAATGATTTTTTCAGAGATTTTCTTTTAGTTGAGTGTGTTGTTGTATAAAAAATCATTTCTAGTGTCCGTATTCATGATGTACATTACCTTTATTCATAGTTGGAATAAAATAGTAATTTCAAAATTTTCTAATTTTAGCACATAATCATGTAAATTTGATTTTAAAAACATCAATAAATTCATAATTCATTACCTTGAGTTTTTTAAATATGCGGATATAATATGTTCGGATAAGGTAGCTTGTTAAAATGGAGAGATATTAAAATTTATGAAAGAGTTAATAAAAAAATATCTTGTAGTTTCGAATAGGAATTGCTGATGTTAAAAAGAAAAATACTTGTTGTCGATGATAGTCCAATCAACAGAACTATTCTTCGTAAAATTCTTGAATCGGATTGGATATGAAGTTTTAGAAGCAGAAAATGGACAGATTGCTCTGGATATATTAGAAGACAAATCCAAAAATGTGTCATTAGTTATGTTAGATTTAAGCATGCCTGTAATGAGTGGATATGAACTGTTGAATAGAATGAACGAGTCTGGAATTATTAATAGAGTTTCAGTTATTGTTACTACAGGTTCAAATCTTCAGGATGCAGAAATAAAATCCCTTGATTCGGGTGCCACAGATTTTGTTGTAAAACCCTATAACGCAGAGATTGTAAAACGAAGAGTGAAAAGTATTCTACGTTTACGAGACAATGCTGTTTTGATGAATAGGCTAGAAATAGATACTGTAACGGGTTGTAATAACCGAGAATCTTTTTTTATTCATGCAGAAGAAATTATCCGTTCAAATCCAAATCAGGAATATGATATTATTTGCACTGATATTGAGGATTTAAAGCTAATAAACAAAAAATATGGCCTTCAAACTGGCGATAAATTGCTAAAATTTATTCCTATCAGTATTGAAAGATTTCCAAATCCAGATACTTTGTGTCTAATTGGACGCATTGGTTCTGATAGTTTTGCAGTTTTACGAAAAAAAGTAAAAATGCATTCACAAAAAGAATTAACAGAACTTTATACGGAAATATTTAAAGATGCTCCTGTAAAAAATGTCATAGTCAAATATGGTGTATATCATATAACAGATTCAAATCTTGATGTTACATTTATGTGTGATTGTGCAAAAATGGCAATTTCGTCGATAAAACGTAAATATGGCGTTATTTATGCTGTTTATGATGATTCAATGAAGGAAAAATTAGAAAAAGATCATCTTCTTGTAGAATGTATGGAACACGCATTGGCTAATTCTGAGTTCAAAATGTATCTTCAGCCAAAACATGATGCTAATACAAATGATTTAGCTGGTGCTGAGGCTTTAGTGCGATGGATTCACCCGGA
This sequence comes from Treponema sp., assembly GCA_012513125.1. Classification (GTDB taxonomy): domain Bacteria; phylum Spirochaetota; class Spirochaetia; order Treponematales; family Treponemataceae; genus Treponema_D. The sequence goes on from JAAZCS010000203.1 coordinate 4,404, forward strand.
ATTTGGTTTGATTCCTCCAAATGATTTTATTCCGCTTTTTGAAAAGAATGGTTTTGTCAGTAAAGTTGATTATTACATATGGACAGAGGCTTGTGCACTCTTGGCAAAATGGATTGATGAGAAGAAAAAGGTAATTCCAATTTCGGTAAATGTTTCTAGAATTGACTTTGTAACATATAATTTACCAGAAGTTATTTGTAATCTTGTTGATTCATACAAAATTCCTCATGAATTGCTTCATCTAGAAATTACAGAATCGGCATATGCAGATGATCAAAAGAAGATAATTGACGATGTATCGAATCTTAGAAAGCTTGGATTTTTAATTGAGATGGACGATTTTGGCTCGGGGTATTCATCATTAAATATGCTAGCAGAATTGCCTATAGATATTTTGAAACTTAATATGAGATTTTTGCAGGGCAAAACAAATGTCGTTAATAACAAAAAGATGATTGTTGTGAATTTTATACTTAGTCTTTCTAAATGGCTTCATAATCCTACTATTGCAGAGGGCGTAGAAACAAAAGAAGAACTTGAAATGTTAAAGAGTTTAGGCTGCACATTAATTCAAGGTTACTATTTTTCTAAGCCGATTTCGGTTGTTGATTTTGAAAAATACATGGAAAAATATCAGTAGATTTTAATTTAAATTGAACTAATATTGTTTTTTTTTTGTTATTGTTCAACACCTTTATTAAAAAGAAAAAAATGGTATACTGCTCGTTATGATTAAAGATATTTCTATTATGGTTCAGCCTCAAGATGAAAAAAATGAGTCTGAAATAAAAAAACAAATTGTATATCAACTGAAGAAAGATAATATTTCCTTTAAAGATAATGAACTAACATATATTTTTCAAAAAAAATCGATTGATGCTCGGCATGGACAAATTAAGTTATATTTGAAATATAAAGTTTTTATTGGTGAAAAACCGGGTTCTGCAAAAAATGTTCCTGAATGGAAAAATGTTTCTGGCGACAAAAAAATCATAATTATCGGTGCTGGTCCCGCAGGTCTTTTTGCAGCATTACGTTTTTTGAAAAAAAGTATAAAGCCAATAATAATTGAACGTGGTGAGCAAACTTCAGACAGAAAAAAAAGTATTGCGAAAATAAGCACAGAAGATAATGTTGATCCAAATAGCAATTATTGTTTTGGTGAAGGTGGAGCAGGAACTTTTTCTGATGGAAAATTGTATACAAGAAGCAACAAGCGTGGAAATATCGATTCAATTCTAAATATTTTTGCTCATTTTGGTGCCGATGAAAAAATTCTTACAGATGC
>JAAZCS010000204.1 GCA_012513125.1 Treponema sp.
ATCTGTACTTTACCTTGTCGCTACTGTGTTTCGCGACGGTGAATATGAATATATACTCTTCACTAAAAAGTGTCAACAGTAAATATATTATTTTTTTAATTTTTTTTCGTTTTTTTTAAATATTTTTTGTTCTTCTTAAAATCTCCATATCAGCCCTTGAAGAATGATATGCCGTTTTCCAATTTCCACCTTTAGCTTCACTTAAAATTGGGTAACCTGATTCATCGATTGCAGACCACCACTCTCCACCCTTTCGGTCAATCTGTTTTTCTGATATCCATTTCCAAACATTTTCAGATGCAATTAAATATTTTTCTTCACCTGTGATTTGATAAGCATTATAAAAACCAGTCATTGATTCTGCTTGATTCCACCATACTCTTGTGCAATCCCTTACTGAACCATTTTCCTTTATGAAATTTTCCATCGCACCCGTCTTTTTATCAATTCCTTCAACAAGGGCAACTTCTGCTATCTTCACTACTGTATCCTTTATCTCAGACTGCAAATAAGTATCGCCTAATTCTGTTGCTGCTTCCCACAAAAGCCATGACGCTTCTATATCATGTCCGTATGAAATTTCATCAGCTAAAAGTGTCCAGTCCATTTTAAAGAACATTCCTAAATGGGCATTTTTTTGAAGAATTTTTTCTACAGTCACCATAACTAACTTTGACAAGGAAGTTCCAACCTCGCTACGAATATTTTTTCCTTCTGGAAATACAACTGGAAGATTTCTGTATAAATTTGTGTACGCTTCCATTACATGAAGATTTGTATTCATTGATTTTGGACAATTCATATCTTTTGGAGATAAAATCATATCATCAGTTTCTGACCAATCTATTGCACGAGCCTCTACATAACCGCCAAATTCTTCATCATAAGCATATTTTTCAATTAAATTATAAATATCTAAAGACTTATTCATTGCTTCTTCAGATTTTTCATCATCTTTTTTCAGTTCTTTTAAAGCGGATGCATATTCTGATAAACCATAACAGCAGAAAGCTTCACCATAAATTTGCTTTTTGCTCACTTTTGGAGTTCCATCAGGCATTACTGACCAATAAACGCCTCCATTCTTTTTATCAAAAAACTTTTCTACTATTACATCATATGCAAAATCAGCCATTTCTAAATATTTGCTATCTTTCAAAAATCTGGCTGCGGCACTATATGCCCAAAGAAAACGTGAAGTCATAACAATCGAGCGTTCAATCGATGAATCTTGTTTATTATCATTATCGATATCTCCAAAAAAGCCTTTATTCTTCATATCACGTGAATATTCTTGCCAATAAGGGAGAATGTTTTTAATTAAATCATCTTCAATTTCTTTTATAATTGCTTTATTCATAGTTATCCTCTTTTTTTAGTCAAATTTACTTAATTGAATATTTTTTTACTTAATAATTATACACTTATTATTTTGAATTAACAACAATTGTAGATTCATATAGAATAATTATTGTGTTTTTAAGATAATAACAATATGAAAAAAACGAACGCAATGAGAATTCTTGATGGACTGAATATAAAATATGAAATTCAGGAATATGAGGCTGATACCGATCATGATTTACCAAAAGGGGCTGCAAACAGAACAGCTGAAGAATTGGGAATTGAGGCCGGTTCTGTTTTTAAAACAATTGTTTTTAGAACAGACACAAAAGAAATATGCGTTATCTGTGAAAGTGCAGAATTTGAGATTAACCCGAAAAAAGCCAGAACTGTAATAGGTTGTAAGGAAATAAACACAGTGAAACCTGAAGAATTGTTGTCTATCACAGGTTACATTAGAGGTGGCTGTTCTCCACTCGGGATGAAAAAGAAATTCAGAACTTTTATAGACGAAACTGCTCTACTTTATGATAAAATTCACATTAGTGCAGGTCAAAGAGGCATTCAGATTAGCATCAATCCAGAAGATTTAATAAAAGCTACAGATGCAACACTCTGCGATTTAACTCTATAATAATCACGATTTAAGCTCAAATTTAGCAATTTAGGAAGAAAAAATGAGAAAAGAATTATCAAAAATGATTGGGAAAGAAAGACTTTTTTTTGATGGTGGAACTGGTACTGTTTTGCAATCATACGGAATAAAACCTGGTGAACTCCCTGAAAACTGGAACTTAACCCATGCGGACAAAATTGTAAATCTTCATTATGAATACTTCAAAGCCGGTGCAAATATTGTTAAAACAAACTCCTTTGGTGCATACACATTAAAATTTCCGCTTAATCTGGAACGAATTATCACTTCTGCTATTGAAAATGCAAATATAGCAAGAAACAAGATTGAGGAAAATTCCACAAACAGAAAACATTTTATCGCATACGACATGACTTCATCAGGAAAATTATTAAAAC
>JAAZCS010000205.1 GCA_012513125.1 Treponema sp.
AGATAATCTTTTGCAACTTGAACAAGTGATCTTCTTGTGATTGATGGAAGAATTGAATTTGATTTTGGAGTTACTAAAGAACCGTCTTTTGCAACAAAAAGAATATTTGCTCCTCCAGTTTCTTCAATGTAAGTATGAGTTGCAGGATCAAGATACATATTTTCTGCAAAACCATTTTTATGTGCAGCAACTATGTTGTGAAGACTCATTGCGTAATTTAATCCAGCTTTTATATCTCCAGTTCCATGAGGAGCAGCTCTATCCATGTCAGAAAGTCTTACTGTAATTGGTTTTACTCCGCCTTTAAAATAAGGTCCAACTGGAGTTGCTAAAATTCTAAATTGATATTCATCTGCTGGTTTTACGCCGATTACAGAGCTTGAACCAAACATATATGGACGAATGTATAAAGTTGCACCTGTTCCGTATGGAGGAACAAAATCCTTATTTGCTTCTATCGTATCAAGTATTGCTTTGATAAATCTGTCTTTAGGAAAAATAGGCATTTCCAATCTGGCACAAGAATCTGCCATTCTTTCAGCATTTAAATCAGGTCTGAAAGTAACAATTTCTCCCCCTTCAGTTGTGTATGCTTTTAATCCTTCAAAGCAAGTTTGCGCATATTGAAGGACTCCTGCACATTCATTGATTTTTATGTCGTGTTTTGAAGTTAGTTTTCCTTCATCCCATTCACCATTTTTGTAATTTGCAACGAAACTTTTATTTGTTTTTAAATAACCAAAAGATAAGTTTGACCAATCAAGATTTTTTTTACTCATTTTATCCTCCATGCAAAAACTTAGTTCACAATTAAGTACAAAATTTTAAGCGACTTAAGTTTAGATAAAATATTATAGTTACATTTAAGAAACAAAGCAAGTTTTCAATATGTTGAAACAAATAATTGCAAGATATATACTATAAAAGAAATGAAAGTAATTAAATGGTCTGAAATTCAAAATGAAATTACGAATAAAATTAGTTTAAAGGAATTATCTCAAGGTTCTGGTGTTACAATCGGGAGTTTTGACGGTCTTCATATTGGACATAGAAAATTGATTGATTTGTTACTTAAAAAAACTTCTGAAAAAAACTTAATACCAATAATAGCAACTTTTTCTACGCCTCTTCCTAATTATAAGCATTCATCTGACTATAGGGGAGATATATCAACATTGAATCAAAGACTCTCTATTTTTGAAGAATTGGGAGTTCAATATGTTCTGCTGATTGACTTTTCTGATGAATTTGCTAAAATAGGAGGAACTGATTTTTTTTCTGTTTTGCAAAAAGTGTTTAATATGAAGTTATTAGTTGAAGGTTTCGATTTTCGCTGTGGATATAAAGGCTCAACGGATTGTGAAGCTATAACATATTATGCAAAGAGTAATAATTTAGATTTTAATTATTTAGATCCAGTTATTTACGAATCAGAAAGAGTAAGTTCATCTTATATCAGAAAAATGATTATGAATGGTTTTTTTTCAACAGTGAATGATTTGTTGTTACGAAATTACGAAGTTGATTGTTCTGATGTAGAGAGTAAAATAAATGAAAATATACTATACTATGATAAATCTGAAATAAAACAGGTTTTGCCTGAAAAAGGTATTTTCAATGTTTTGGTAAAAACGTCTGCTAATGAGATACGGACGCGCCTTGTAGTTAGTTCCACAAAGTTAGAACTCCGGGAACTAAATTGCAGTGCGATTCCGCGTATCCAGACGATAAAATTTTAAATCCCAAATAATTGGGATAAAAAGGAGTAAGAAATGGCACTTACAAAAGATTTAACAGCTGCGACAATCAAACAGTATGGAGAAAAGGAAACTGATTCAGGAAGTATCAAAGTTCAGATTGCACTTTTAACAAAAAGGGTAGTTCAACTTACAGCACATTCAAAAGAATTTCCAAAAGATGCATCTGCAAAACGTGCACTTTTAAAAGTTGTTGGACAACGTCGTAAAATGTTGAAATATTTTGAACGTACTAACCTTGAAGGTTACCGTGCATTTATTAAAGAACTCGGACTTCGTAAGTAAGTTTTCTTTAGAAACAAAAGCCTGCAGCCATTTTTGTTGAGCTTCAGGCTTTTTTATTAATTAGCAATTAGTTTAAAAAAATCGGATGTAGGTAACAGGATAAAGAGAATAATTTTGTTTTTTTTATCTTGTTTCTTGCAAAATCCATTTTTTTTGGATTAAAAATATTTATGGGTGATGGAAGAAGTATTGCTCATAGGAGTTATAATATGTCAGTAGAAAGAATTACTTACAGACTTGGTGATGCCGATCTTATCCTTGAAACAGGAAAAATCGGAAAACAAGCAAATGGATGTGTTTATGCACAATGGGGTGGAGCTGCGG
>JAAZCS010000206.1 GCA_012513125.1 Treponema sp.
AGCTTCAATTTGTCAGATGGCAGCTTCTTTTGAAAAAATCAACGAAGAATCATATCACCAGAATGAATTAATAAAACAAGTAAGTGAAAATATAACAGATTTACGAGATTCTGCTAATTCTCTTCAAGCTCACATGATGAAACAAAGCTCAGACATGCAAGAAAATTCAGCATCAATTACTGAAATAACAGGAAATATTAATTCTGTTGCAGAGATGACAAAAAAGGCAGATGAACTTTCGTCAACTCTTTCAGAAACTAGTATTCGTGGTAATGATATGATTCAACAATCAGTTGTTGCAATTGCAGATATTCAAAAGGCATCAAAAGAAGTTCAAGATATAGTAAAAATAATTCAGGCTATCGCGTCACAAACAAACCTTCTTTCTATGAACGCAGCAATTGAAGCTGCACATGCTGGAAACTTCGGTGCTGGATTTGCTGTCGTAGCCGATGAAGTTCGTTCAGTTGCAACATCTTCTGCAAAAAGTGCAAAAGATATTCAAAACCATATCAAGAGTATGGCATTAAAAATTGAAGATGGCGTTAAGACAATATCGGCTGCAGGTTCCGCGTTTGAACAAATATCAATTAATGTTAATGAAAATCAACAACTAATTAAAACAATTTCTAACGCCATGGAAGAACAAAAAATTGGTGCTAACGAAACATTAAAAGCTATTACAGAAATTGCTGATGGTATTAATTTAGCAAATGATTTTGTCAACAAACAAACAATCAATGCAGAAACTGTTGATAGAGCGATGGAAGAAGTTATTTCATCATCAAAAGAAGTTGAAACAGTTATTGCTGAAGGTGGAATAGCCAGTGCAAGTTTGCAAGAATCCATTGATAAAATTACAGATACAGTTGAGAAAAACAAAATATCAGTAAAAAATATGGAAACACAAATTAATTCATTTAAAATGTAACAATTAATACAAACAAAATAAACGTAAAATATCATAAAAAAAAACACTTGAAGTTTTTACTTCAAGTGTTTTTTTATTTATTTCAATTTCTTTATGTATGACTCAAAACTAACCTTAAAAGATTCGCTTAGATTTGTTTCTATCTTTTTAATTGCTCTGCTTCTAGCATCAGGAAATGTTGAAGAACCTTCTCTACCTGAATAATTATACGGAATAATTGAAAGATTTTTTTCAACATCATCTAGTGAAAAATCAAAAGTATATTTACAATAAACAACCTGATTATCTTTTGTAATTGATTCCTCATTATAAAATTTTCCTTTTATTTGATATTTTCCATCAGCTTCAGTGGTAGTTTTAAATCCATAAAATGAAATAATTTTAGAAATCTCCGAATACAATCTTGAATTAAAATCATCTTGAATAATAACAGAAATAGGAATTTTATTTGCCATTGCTAGTAACATTGCATGAACTGATGTTTTTGAATTGCACTGAGCTTTCAAAATTGAACCTTTATCAGGATTTACAATTGTTAGTCTCCTAATATTTTCCTCATTTAATGTGGCAATTTCCTCCGCCAAATTTATGTATGAATATGCTTCTAAAGATGGATTTTCAATATTTTCTAATTTTAATAAATGATTTATCTCATTATCATTTTGAACTATCATTGAAGTGTAAATATTTGAGAATTTCGCAATATCTATGACCGAAAGTGCATACCAAGTTTTTTCATTTGAATCAAACCAATATTCACATACATCCACACCAATAACATTATCAATTTCTTCTGATTTTGTTATTTTCTGATTTATCTCTTCGCTTTTATACAAATTCACAAGCCCTTCTGCTTGAGCTTGTTGCATTCTTTGCGTCGTTTCTGTTTGTGCAACTATTTTATGTCCAAAAATTGAAACAATTTCTTCTATTGATTTATTTTCAGCACTATCACGGTTTATTCCTTGTCCTACCGCTGATAAATAATTATTCTTTGGATATTTTGAAGAGGGATTTATTACCCATTCAGGCATATCTTTATCAATTATTTTTGTTTTTGCAGAAGATGAAAAACAGAAGACCATATTAAGATATAGAAAACAAATACTAAACATTACAATTATTTTACGCATAAAGACTCCACAAGTGTAGATTTACCTTCTACAACTTCAATATTTTCAAATCTTTCAGTAAATATTACTTCATTCTCTGGCGAAATATACTGAATTCTAAAAGAGTAAACACCTTCGGGCAACGACAATCCCAAGGCGTTGGACTTTCCAGGCAAATAATCACATTGTCTTAAATCTGCCGTCTCTGAAAAATCAACAGCTTCAATTGCCGCCGCAACAGAAAGATACGTTGCCTCATATGTTAAGGCGCCCAAAAACCCTACTTTTGCATTTCTTATTGACTCTTTTGTTATTTTTAATAGTGCAATTCCTGAAGCCACGGCCGTCATTTTTTTTGAAATACTTCGAATTACACTTTTTGTAAATAAAGCAGCTTCTTTTGATTTTACATCATTTTCTACAACAGAATTAAAATCTTCAAGAAGTGGAATATCATACACATCCCCATTATCAAAAACAATACGTACTTTTTGAACATTTCTTACAATGCTATTTCTATCATATGTCGGATATACGAATTTTAAGTCAAACTGCGGAATATCAAAATCATAAATTGATGGAAGTTTTATATACTGCTCTCTTGAATAAGTAAAATCTCTTGGAAAATTAAATGTAACTTCTTTCCTTGAACCAACAAAATCGCTAAATGAAAGAACATTCAATCTTCCTTTGCCATTAGGAATAGCAAATTCCTCTTTTGTATTAATATTTGGATTTAATACAGAAAGAACGCTTCTGTCTATTTTTGCATTATCAACATCGCCATACATATTTCTAAAAACCATAGAAAGAAACCTAGCGGTTGATGAATCTCTAAAAATTACTTTTTCCGATGGTGACTCTGGCATTTTTTGATATATCAACGATTTGTCAATTTTGAAATAATCCACGCCCTCAGATTCTCGTATTAAAGATTCATCATTTGTTCTGTTGAATTCTTGAAGAATTGCATTTCCATATTTTTCAATATATTCTTTTTGTTTATTATTCAGCTTTCGAATTTCAACCATTGCTTCTTCTAAATTATTTTTCTGATAATAATTCAAAGCATTTATAACATTTACATATAAATATTCATAAACAGTTCCAGTATACTGTGCAATATTGTCATTCAAAATTGTAGAACCAATTGATTTTGTAATACTTTTTGTTACGGAGTCCTGCATAAGAATATCAGTTTCATTCAGTGTGTTAATTGATGATTCAAAGTCACCATCATAATGCTGAAACAAGGCAAGATTTAAATTATCTAAGATTTTATCGTTATTGTTAGTCTTTTTGCCCCGCAACATCAATGCACAAGTATGATAATCACCCATTTGGAGGTATTTTTCAAATTTTTTCTTATCATACTTGATTGGCTTTTCTAATTGTGAATTTGAATTTCTTACGGAACTGGTAGTTTCACAAGATGTCAGAATTATTATAAATAAAATAAAAATGGTAAAAATGATCTTTTTTTGTTTCATTCTAAAATTCCACACTTATTCTATTTATAATTTTGACTTGGATTTTGTAATCACTTTTTTTATACTGCTGTTCTCGCCCATCCAGACAATTCTATTTGTTTCTATATCTTGAAGTTCAATACTAACATAATAAGTTCTAACAGATTTGTTTCCAGAAGTTTGCACAATTGTTTTTACACTTCCCATCAGCATAAAATCAGCTGCTGTTTCATTACCAATAGACTTTGCGGAATTTTCACTAGCGTAATCAGCTTGATCTAACTTTTCCTGACGTAAAGATTCACGTTGATTTTTGGATGAAACAAATTCCATTTTTCCACTATTAATAATTGCAAGTGCAATTTTGTTTGATACTATTTCCGTATCCATGTGTTCATCACTTTCGTTGCGTATTCTGTCCACAATTACATAAGGAACACGCCCTTTTGTCGCTTCAAAAGCACTTATTCGTGGGGAAGAAATACAATCGTTAATCAATGATTCACATACAATACGGACATCAGTATCATTCCAATAGCCATTCAAATCAACTATTGTATTGACATCAACTCTTTCGACCTTTGTTGAGGCACAAGAAAAACAGATGAAAACAGATGCAATAATTAATATAAATGTAAATCTTTTATTCATTTATTTTGAAAAGCCTACACTTTCAGAAGGAAGAATTGTTTGATTCAATTTTTCTGTTAATGTTTTCTTAAGCATTTCTGTTTCAGAAGCATTATCTTCAACACCATTAATTGCAGCATCCAGTTGTTGTGAATAAATATCTTTATTAATTGAGAATACTACATAATAAGTATACTCAGAGATATATTTGTTTGTTGCATCTTTGGCTTTTTTTCCTTCTTCTGTTAATACACGGTATTTAACCCAATACTGAGCTTCCTTTTTTAAACCGTTCAACTCAAGATTTGTCAGCGAAATTGAATATTGTTTATAAATTTTTTCTTTTTCAATTGCTGTTGTTTCAGTACCACTCATTGTAGCTTCAACTGCATTTGCAACCGCTGTACTTAATGAGTTTGCAACTTCAGATCTTACATCAACTTGATCAGTCCAAGTTTTTAAGAAATCTAAATCAACACCTTTATTTGTAATAACAAAAAGCTGCTTATCACTATCTAAATCAAGTGCTTTTCCAACTTTCTTATTAGAACCTTCATCTACGGCGATAACCCAACTTGGTATTTCTTTTCCAAGAGCAAAACCTGGATAATCAATAATTTCAGGACGGTTTGTAGTCATAACAGGATCGTTGCCTTTGATTGTTGTAGTTCCGCAAGATGATAATAACAAAACTAGTGTCATTGAACTTAATAAGATAAGATTGCTTTTAATATTTTTTTTCATATAGCTCTCCATAATTTAATATCTATATTTTAACTTGATTACATTCTATATGTCAATTTATTATTTACTATTTAAATTTCATTATTTCATTGATTATTATTTTACAATATGTTATACATATTTGCAAATGAGTTGCAATTACAACAAGCTTCATATATGAAAAAAAAATATTTTTTTGCCTCAACATTCATTATTTCAATTTTTACTATCTTTCTCATAACTTCTTCTATTCATCATTGGAAGTGCCATGACGAACATTGTGAAATCTGTTTAATTCTTTCAACTCAAACTTTCATTCTTGCTGAGACTGCTTGTATATTAAATAAGATTTATTTTAAGATTATTGAGAAATTCAAATATATCAAACTTTTTTCAGAAGAAAAAACATTAATCACGTTAAAGACAAAACAAACAAAATGATTATTTTTCTTCTATATTGAATAAATACATTAAAAGAAAATTATTAAAGGAAATAAAAATGAAAAAAAATATATATACAATAATCTTTGCACTTATGTTGAGCATAAGTTTTACGGCATGTAATAAAAGTGAAAGTTCAAAAAAGGATAAATTAAATGTAGTCTGTACAATTTTTCCTGAATACGATTGGGTTAGAGAAATAATTGGATTGGATAATTCAGACATCAATCTTGAAGTTTTGGTTAAAGGAAAGGTTGATTTACATAGCTATCAACCTTCTGCTACTGATATTATGAAAGTATCAACTGCTGATGTTTTTATTTATATAGGTGGTGAATCAGATGCATGGATTCATGATGTAATGAAGCAATCAATAAATAAAAAGATGGTCAAAATCAATTTAATGGAAGTTCTTTCATCGACAATTAAGGAAGAGGAAATTATTGAGGGTATGCAAGGCGAAGATGAACATGAAGAAGAAGAGGACATACATAATCACGAAGTAGAATATGATGAACACATTTGGCTCTCCTTAAGAAATGCTGAAGTTGCCTGTAAATATATTGCAAATGAAATAATCAAAGTGGATGAAAAAAACAAGAACGTATACGAAAAAAATCTAAACACATATTTGGACAAGTTGGCTTCACTTGATTTGGAATACAAAAACACTGTATCTGGTGCAAAAAATAATACACTGTTAGTTTGCGATAGATTTCCATTTAGATATTTAGTTGATGATTACAATTTAAATTATTATGCCGCTTTTATTGGATGCTCTGCAGAAACAGAAGCAAGTTTTGAGACAATTGCATTTTTAACAAAAAAACTTAATGAACTACAACTTTCGTATATCATTACAACAGAATCAGCTCAGCCAAAAATTGCAGAAACAGTAATTAAAAATTCAAATTGTAAAAATACTCAAATTATTAAAATGAATTCACTTCAGGCCGTTTCGCTTGATGAAGCACAAAATGGAGCAACTTATATTTCTATTATGAAAGATAATTTATCTGTTTTGCAAAAAGCATTAAACTAGAAAAGAGATTATAGAATGGTTCAATTAAACATAGAAAATCTAACAGTCGGATATAATTCAAAAATAATTCTCAAAGACATCAACTTTAAAGTTAATTCAGGGGATTACTTATGTATTGTTGGTGAAAATGGTTCTGGTAAATCAACTTTATTAAAAACTATGTTGCGTCTTCAACTACCACTTTCTGGAAAAATCATTTATGGTGAAAACTTTAAAGCAAATGAAATCGGTTACTTACCTCAACAAACCGATGTTCAAAAGGATTTTCCTGCAAGCGTTAGAGAGATTGTATTATCTGGCTGTCAGTCAAGATGTGGAATCAGACCATTCTATAATAAAAGTGAAAAATTACTTGCAATTGAAAACATGAAAAAAATGGGAATTGAACAATTTGCAAAACATTGCTACAGGGAATTATCGGGCGGACAGCAACAGCGTGTTCTACTAGCAAGAGCGTTATGTGCCACTCAAAAAATGCTTCTCCTTGATGAACCTGTAACAGGACTTGATCCAATAGTAACAGAAGAAATGTATACTTTAATTAAAAACTTAAACAATGAAGGAATTTCTATTGTTATGATTTCGCATGATATTAATGCTGCGATTCAATATGCAACCCATATTCTTCATATAGGAAATTCAATATTTTTTGGAACAAAAGAAGAATACAAAAACAGTAACTATTTCAAAAAATTCAAGCAACTTATAGAAGCCGAAAAAGAAATTTAGTAATTCAAGGAAGAAAAAAGTGATTAATACATTAATTCAATATTTCAGCTACCCGTTTGTTAGGTACGCAATGATAGTCGGCGTCTTGACAGCATTGTGTTCTTCTCTTTTGGGTATTACTTTAGTTCTGAAAAGATTTTCTTATATCGGAGATGGACTTTCACATGTTGCTTTTGGAGCAATTGCAATTGCCTCTGTATTAAAACTGCAAAATAATATTTATATTGTTCTGCCTATAACAGTAGTTTGTGCGATTTTTCTTCTTAAATCTGGAAAAAAGACAAAAATCCAAGGAGATGCAGCAATAGCAATGATTTCTGTTGGTGCGCTTTCTTTTGGATATTTGCTTTTAAATATTTTCTCAGTTTCTTCAAATATTTCAGGAGATGTCTGTAGCACTTTATTTGGATCAACTTCAATTCTAACATTAAAAAAAGAAGAAGTTATTTTTTCATCAATTTTATCAACTCTTGTAATTGTCGCGTTTATTATTTTTTATAATAAAATATTTGCTGTTACATTTGATGAGAATTTTGCACAAGCTGTCGGAACTCATGCAAATATGTACAATTTAGTAATAGCAATTTTTATTGCGGTAATAATTGTTCTTGCAATGAATCTAGTAGGTTCACTTTTAATTTCAGCATTGGTTATTTTTCCGTCGATTTCGGCGATGAGAATGTTTAGGAGCTTTAAATCAGTTACAATTTGTTCTGCAATTATTTCTGTGGTTTGTGCCGTTTTTGGAATTCTTATTGCCATTTTGGCAGGAACTCCAGTTGGCTCTACTATAGTTGCTGCAAACATTATTGTATTCTTTCTTTCAATTATTTTTGGTAAACTAAGAAAAATATAGGTACTAAAATGAATAAAATAATTCATGTAAAGATAATTTTCTCTGTTCTAATTTTTTCAGTGATGATTTTATCGTGTTCAAAAAACAGAAAAAGCGATTCTTTTAATGATGAAACTTACGTCTTTGAACGTCCAAAACTTTCATCCACAACAGAAGGTGAAATACCAACAAATATAGACTTTGACTTAACAAAGATAAGTGCAACAATGATTTATGCAGAAATTTTCAATATGATGATTGATCCTAATACATATAATAACAAAATCATCAAAGTGAAAGGATTTTTTCAAGTATTTCACGATGATTATTCAAATGAGGATTTTTATACAATAATTATTCCTGACGCAACTGCCTGCTGTCAACAAGGAATCGAATTTATCTGGGAAGGAGAACATACATTTCCAGATGATTACCCAGAACAAGAATCAGAAATCACAATTACTGGAAAATACATTTCGTTAGAAACCGCAGACGGAGTTTCATATTCGTATATGTCCGTTTTTAATTTAGAATAATTGTTACCATTTTCAACAACAGATAATTTATTCTTTCAATTATTTTTGTGTTAATAACACTGATTTATGTTATAATTTTTCAAATGAAAGAAAGCTCTAATAAAAATAATACTACAAAAAAAATGATAGGTGTCACAGTTCCGCTTGGAGCTTTATACACAGCAGGAAATGAATCTATTGGTGAATATCCTGATTTGATTCCGTTTGCATCTTTTTGCAAAGAAAATGATTTTAACATAATTCAACTTTTGCCAGTAAACGATACAGGAACACAAAGTTCACCATATAGTGGGCTTTCGGCTTTCGCTCTTCATCCAATTTACATACGCATTAAAGATATAGAAAATTTTGATGTGATTTACAAAAAGAATAAAAAACTGAAATCTCTTTACGATAACTTTATTCAAACATACAAATATGCAAACCGCTACGATTATGATGGAATTCAAATAGCAAAATATGAAATATTAAAGGAACTTTATTCATCGCTTGATATTGTTCAAAATGGAAAACCAGATGAAGCCCTTTCAAAATGGATAAAAAATAATCCTTGGATAAAAGAATATTGTGTTTATAAAAATCTAAAATGGAATTATACACAATCATCTTGGAAATTTTGGCATGAAGCAGATCAAAATATGACAAGTGAAGACATCACAAAACAATGGAACACTTTGGCGTTCAAAAAAGATCATCTTTTCTATGCTTGGATTCAAATGATTGCAGCAAACCAATTTGAAAACGCAGTAAATGAAGTTCATAATCTTGGAATTTTATTAAAAGGCGATATGCCAATTCTTATGAATGAAGATTCTTCTGACGCTTGGGCTTATCCACAATTTTTTAATCAAAATCTTAAAGCTGGAGCTCCTTCCGATGGTGATAATCCAAAAGGACAGAATTGGGGATTTCCTACATATAACTGGAAAAATTTAAAAGAAGACGATTATTCATGGTGGAAAAACAGACTTTCTCTAGCCTCAAGATATTACGATGCTTATAGATTAGATCATATTCTCGGATTTTTTAGAATTTGGAGTATTCCTTCACAAGATAAAAATGCACTTAATGGTCACGCAGAACCTTATTGTTCAATTAAAAAAGCTCAATTATATGAAAAGGGTTTCAACGACGACAGAATTAGATGGTTATCCCAGCCACACATCCCTACTGGTGTAATAGAAAATATTACGTGGAACAGGGAAAAGGCACATGAAATTCTAAACCTTTTTGCAAATAAAATTGATAATCAAGAATTATGGCTTTTTGATAAAGAAATAAAGGGTTCCAAAGATATAGAAAATGCAAATTTTGATAATTTATGTACATGTGAAGCCGAGCAAAAAATCAAAGAAATTCTTGTAAACTATTGGTCCGACAGAACTTTAATTGAGGTTTCAAAAAACAATTTTGTTTCTATGTGGACATATTCAAATTCTACATCATGGAAAAGCTTAAATGATAATGAAAAAAACATTCTTAATGAAATTTTTAACGAAATAAATATAAAAAACGAAAAAGCATGGAAAAAACAAGCCGATGATATTTTCAACGCATTGACAACTTCTGTAAAGATGATTCCTTGTGGTGAAGATTTAGGTGTGAATATCGATTGTGTTCCAAGCACAATGCTTAATCATCAAATTCTCGGATTAAGAGTTTTAAGATGGTGTAGAGATTGGAATAAACAAAATAAGCCTTATATTGACTTCAAAAACTATACAAAACTTTCTGTTACAACCACATCTGTTCATGACTCTTCAACAATTAGACAATGGTGGGACGAAGAAAAAGATTCTGTAAAAGAATTTATTAAATCTTCACATTCTGAATTTGGAATTAACAATGATTCTTCAGAAATCAATTCATACCAAATTGAAGAAAAAGCAAGAGAATTAGCTCAAAAACCTTTTTCTGATGAAATCGCAAAGATTATCATGAAAATTTCAAATGAAACATCAAGTATTTGGTCAATTTCACCATTACAAGATTATTTATATAGTAATAAAGATTTATGGCTTGAAAAATCTCAAGACGAACGAATAAATATTCCTGGCACTGTAACAAAATTCAATTGGACTTACAGGATTCCAATCGACTTGGAACATTTGAAAATTTATCGTTTAAAATAGACACAATTTACTTTGGAGGAACAATGCGTATTTCATATAATGAATTTCATATAAGTAAAAAAATTAGAGACCTTTGCAATTTTAACGAAGGTTTATTTGCATCAAGTGGAAATGTAGTCTTTGCAAACATGAAAAATGTCAGAGATTTCCAATTGAAATTTAACCAATTGCTTAAAAACAAAAAACTTGAAGATAAACAGGTTTCAGCTGGAAATTTAAATGCAATGGGCTTGATTGATGAAATAATGCATTACGTTTGCATGCTTTACAGAAGAGATATTCATCATTCAATAATTAGTGATTTTTATTATGCATTAGAGAAAAAATACACGAAAGAAAAATTTGATGAATTTCTTTTATTTTTTATGAAAGAATTTCCTCCTGTAGAGGTTTATAAAGGAAATATTACAGCTGAAGATTTTTTAAATAAGACTTCAATTGATATTGGAACTGCTTTACAAAGACCAAACCGTGAACAGCTTATAGAAGAACTGATTCTTCTTCATCTGGCAAATGAAAATCCTGCCTTTAATCAATTTAAACTTCTTTTTGACGACAGCAATTTGGCAAGAAATAAAATATATAAAGAAGGATGGGCAATTATTTGTGGTATTGCAAAAACTCTTCCTTCTTTCGGCCCATTCAACCATGATTTAATTTCTCTTTTGAAAGAACCTATGGTATTTGCACCAAACAGCCTAAAAGACCAGCTTGATTATATACAAAGACACTGGAAAGACATGCTCGGCGAATGGATAAAACGCCTTCTTTCGGGAATGGATACTATTTCTGAGGAAGAAAAGGCAGCTTGGGCTCCAATTAACGGAGGTGGCTCAAACGGTCCTGACATGGCACCTTTTTCGTATGACGATTTAATCAAAGAATATGAAAGATACAGCCCAGACAAAGATTGGATGCCTAAAGTTATTTTAATGGCAAAAACTGTTTTAGTCTGGCTCTATCAACTTACAAAAAAGTATGGATACCCAATAGAAAGATTGGATCAAATTCCTGATGCTGAACTAGACACCTTACGTGATGAAGGATTTACAGGATTGTGGTTGATTGGACTATGGGAACGTTCCAGTGCATCAAAAAGAATAAAACAACTATGTGGAAATCCAGAAGCGGCAGCG
>JAAZCS010000015.1 GCA_012513125.1 Treponema sp.
AACTTGAACAGTCCGCACCACAACTTTCAGATTGTAATATTTTTAATAAATATGGATTTGGACAAGCCTTAACTGCATAATTCTCCTTGAATGAAGGAAAAATCGAAAATGCTTTTGTAAATTTTTGCATATTTTCGCGAATAGCCTTTTCATCATATAAATAAAAAGGAGTGGGATGATTCTTAATCAATGAAAGCAACTCTGCATTAGTTAATGGAAAATTTGAACTCATAATTTACAACTCCATGGTTTTTATTAGTGGATTATGTCGAATTTGTGTTTTTTCTGCAATATATCATATAAATTATTAAACTTATTATTTATATGATATAATAGTAGAATATGAAAAAATTTGTTTTTAACCAGAACATTGTAAAAATCATTTCGACTATTATAATTGCAATTGTAATAATTATTATAACCCTCATACTTACAAACAGAATTCTAAATAAAGTTAGAAACCAAAGTGAAGAATTATATAAAACTAGTTGTAAAAACATTGCTGAAGGCTATTCAAACTCTATCACTTGCAAATTAAATGAATATATTTCTAATCTTGATTTTTTTATAGATGAAAAACTATTTTCAAATGCAACAAATGAAGAAATTCACTCTTATTTGATCGAAAAATCGAATAAAAAACCAGTGGCGTTTTTGAATATCTTCTATGCCGATAAAAATGGCAATGCATTTATTGACAATGGGCTTACAACCACAGTTTCTGACAGAGATTATTTTAATAATATCATGCATAATGGAAAGAAAATTGATATAGATAATCCAGTCATTTCTAAAACTACTGGAAAAATGATTATTCATATTTCAAAACCAGTCTATGACTCTTTTCACAATGTTAAAGGAATTATTTCTGCCTCAATCACATTGACTTCACTTCAAGAATTTTTTGCAACAATAAAAAATGATGATTTTGTTAGAGTTTTTTTGATTGATAAAGAAGGCAGATTTATAATTCATCCAGATGAATCATATTTTATGAAATCGTATACGCCTATTAATAAGGAATTTTATGATTTTTCATCGGAAAAAATAGCATTGGAAGGACCCGGCTTTTTTCGATCAGAAAGCACAGAAGGAAAAGAAGTTGACATAACACTTTGCAGAATAGAAAAAACATCATGGTTAATAGGCGTTTCTGTTACTTAAGAACAATTGAATATAATTTATAATGAACAGAAGAAATTCAGAATTCTTTTATTATTTTTTACTTCACTAGCAATTATTTTACTATCAATTATTGAACTTATTTTCATCAATTCAATAAACTACAGAGAACATGTTGAAACAATTTATGATTCACTTACAAATTTGTGGACAAGACAAAAATTCGAAAAAGAAGTTGATAGAATAATCAAACATTCACCTAAAGATAAATTTATGCTAATTGAATCAGATATTAAAAATTTCAAATACATAAATCAAACTTATGGAAATCAAAAGGCAGATGAATTGATTATTTTTTACAGCAAGTTACTTCAAGAATCAGTTAAAGATTTCAAAGGAATAGTATCACGTGGCTATTCAGATCATTTTTATATTTTAATTCGAATTTATAGCATTTATAGGGCAAAAAAGGCATTTTTGGATCAGCTAGAAACTTTGAACAAGGAAATTAATAAATTCGAAATCACTTTTATTCCAAAATTTGGAATTACATTTCTAAAACCAAATATTGATTATAATCAGATTTCTATAAAAAACTTGATTGGGCAAGCTTCCTTTACAAAAAGCCTTCTTGAAGAAAATACTTTTAGCCAATATGGAATTTATTCTTCTATTCTACTTGATAAAATCAAGGAAGAAAGATATATAGAAAACCACATGAACCTAGCATTGGAGAACGAGGATTTCTTCATAATGTACCAGCCAATAATGGACATTCAATCTGATAAAATAATTGGAGCAAAACCAGTAATCAAATGGAAAGATCCTGAACATGGACTTATAAATGAAGATATATTCATGCCTATTTTCAAAAGAAATGGTTTTATCAGCAATTTGGAATTTTTTGTTTACAAAAAAGTTTTCAATTTTCTTCAAAATCAAATCAATGAAAAATCTTCTTTGGTGCCAATCTTACTAACTGTATCAAAAATTGATTTGAATTATGTCGATTTTATGAATAAATTTTCGAAATTGTTTCTACAATACTCAATCGTACCTGAACTGATAGAAATTGATTTACCTGAACAAGTAATCTTTAACCAACCTCAAACGAATGATTTAATCAATTTTTTTCATAAGCTGAATATTCAAATTGCAGTTTCAGACTCCTCATCATGTGATTTTTCACTTAAAACTCTTCATTCAAAAGAAATTGATGTAATTAAATTCAATAAAAACTTCATTAAAATTTTTGAATCAAATGATTTTGATAAGTCGTCGCTTGAATTTATAAATTATTTTTTAACAGAATGCAAAAATCTGAAGAAAAGAACAATTTTTACTGGTATAGATAATCAGTCGCAAGATGAAATTTTACGAGAGTTAAATTGTGATTATGCACAAGGAGACTATTATTCAAGACCGCTTTCAGAATCAGATTTTATACAATTTATCAAATTAAAATTTTAATCCTTATATTGACTGATTCGTATACTTTATTTAAAATTACAAAATGAGTTTTTTTACAAAAAAAAATTATTTTATTTTATTTCTATTAACGTTCATCGCTTTTTCAATTTTTTCACAAGATAACACTATTTATATTTGGAAATCAATTAAGGAAATGAAAAATGAACCATCTGTAATGTTTCATCATAAACCTACCGTTGAATCAAAACATGTTGCAGTGATTATTTGCCCTGGTGGAAGTTATCACCACTTGGGATTGTATAATGAAGGCTACACAACTGCGAAATGGTTTTCGTCAATTGGTTGTGATGCTTTTGTATTGAAATACAGAACTAATGAAAGTGGATATACACATCCAGCAATGCTACAAGATATTCAAAGAGCGATTCAGTTGATTCGTGAAAATTCTGACAAATACAATATTGATAAAAATAAAATTGGTGTAATTGGTTTTTCAGCTGGAGGACATTTAGTTGCAATGGCTGGAGAATTTGGTGAGTCGCATAATGAACTTTCAAAATTAGGTATTAAAACAGATGTAAGCTTGCGTCCTGATTTTGTCATGCCAATTTATCCTGTTGTTTCTATGCAAGAAGATATTTCGCATAAGTGGTCAAAAAAAAGCCTCCTTGGAAAAAATCCAACACAAGAACAGATTGACGAATTTTCGCTTGAATTAAGCGTACCTTCGTCTATGCCACCAACATATATAGTTGTTGCAAAAGATGATAATGTGGTAAATTACGAAAATAGTCTTCGCCTGTATGATGCGTTAAAAAACAAAAACATTCCGAATTGTGAATTACATCTTTATGAATGGGGAAAACACGGATTCGGAATGTTAAACAACGACTTCATGAAAAACTTTCACTGGAACGAAACATTGAAAGAATGGTTATATAAAATCGGTATTCTATAAACATTAATTAAAATACAGCCGCTAAAACTTCCTCAACTTTTGAGACAGGAATAAATGTTATTCCTGTCTTTACATTTTCAGGAATCTCATCCAAATCTCTTTTATTTGCAATTGGGATAATTATTGTTTTAATTTTATTTCTTTTTGCAGCTACAGTTTTTTCTCTTAAACCGCCAATAGGAAGAACTTTTCCCTTAAGAGAAACTTCTCCTGTCATCGCTAAATTTCGTTTTATGATTTTATTTTTGAATAAAGAGATAAAAGTAGTTACCATTGTAATTCCAGCACTTGGTCCATCTTTTGGTGTGGCACCCTCTGGAATATGCAAATGAACTGTGTTTTTTTCAAACCATTCAGGTTTTTTCATTTTGTTTTCAATAGCATATTTTTTTGCCCAATTGAACGCAATTCTACTTGACTCTTTCATAACATCGCCCATCTGTCCAGTTAAGATTAATCCTTCTTTACCAGGAAATGACGATGATTCCAACATTAAGG
>JAAZCS010000207.1 GCA_012513125.1 Treponema sp.
GTTGAATATCATCGGTGGAATAGACTCTTTTACATCAGGAACAGTTTTGTCAGGAAAATGGGATTTGAGTTCCTTGTCTCAAAAAGATGTTTCTGAATATAGATCTACTTTTATAGGTCTTGTTTTTCAATTTCACTATTTACTAAAGGATTTTACCGCAGCCGAAAATGTTTATTTGCCAGCATATATAAATGGTTGTAAAAAGAAGGAAGCAGAAGAAAAAGCTTTGCAATTGTTGAGTGATGTTGGAGTTTACGAAAGGAGAAATCATTTACCTTCCGAGCTTTCTGGAGGTGAACGGCAGCGTGTTGCTGTTGCAAGGGCATTAATAAATAATCCGTCATTAATTCTTGCAGATGAGCCAACAGGAAATCTTGATCCTGCCAATTCATCATTAATTGGAAATCTTCTTTTTTCTATGGTCGAAAAATATAAGAAGACTCTAATTCTTGTTACTCATGATCAAAATTTAAGCAAAATGGGAGACCTTTGCTACAAAATAGAGTCACATAAATTAATATTGAAAGATGATTCAATTACAAATTCGGAAAAAGAGTCTGGAGAACAGATATGACTTTTTCATCATCATTAATGTTTGCGTCTTCTCTAATTTTTCCAAAAACTGAAAAAAAATCTACTGCAAGAAAAAGTTTTTTTGCTTCAGTTGTGTGTATTGGATTAAGCATAATACCGTTAATTATTGTTGTCTGCGTAACGGATGGATTAATTAGTGGAATGACTGAACGACTTATTGGCTTATCGTCCGGACATCTTGAAGCTTTTATTTCTTCTGGCATTAATCCAGTCTCTACATCTCAAAAATTTACTGATTATGCATCTGGGTTGCTAGAAGTAGAAGGTGTTGTTTCTGTTTTTCCTGAGATTAAAATAAATGCTTTGGCAGCAGGAAAATCGTATAGAACAGGTGCTGAAATAAGAGCAGTTTCCACAGATATCTTTGAAAAGAATGAATCGTTTAAAAATATGTTTTCTGCAGAAGAAGGCAACATTTCCGACTTTCAAAATTCAACAGATACTAAAAGAGCTGTAATTGGAAAAAAAATAGCTCAATTATTAAATGTTCATGTAGGAGATAATTTTCGAATTATTACTACAAAATCTGTAAATGGCAAAATTACTCCAAAATTAACTGTTTTCAATGTTTGTGCAATTGTTTCGTCTGGCTATCAAGAATTGGACTCTTTGTGGGTTTTTATTCCTTTGGATTCTGTTTATAGTTTTGCCTCGGCATCAAATTCCAGCTTTACAATAATGGTGAATACTAATGATCCATTTTCTTCAGACTTAGTGAAAATTCAACAAAGTGTAAAATCAAAATGTGGAAAATATGCAAATGTCTATCGCTGGGATCAGGTTCATGTCTCTGAATTTGAAAATTTTTCTTCAACAAAGATTATGTTGATTTTTATAATGATTTTGATTGTTTTAGTTGCATCAATAAATATTTCGTCTGCTATAATCATGCTTTCAATGGAAAGAAAAAAAGAAATTGCAATAATTAAGAGTATTGGTGGAACAACAAAAGGAATTACTTTGTCTTTTTTAATTGCGGGTCTTGCTTCAGGTGCCGGTGGTGTTTTAATAGGAGTTCCACTTGGCCTGATTTTGTCCATTTTTGCAAACCAAATAATTAGCTTTTTTGAAAAAGCACTAAACTTTTTTGTAAGAATTATGGATTTGATAAAAGGAATTCCTTTAGAAAGTATAAAAGAAATAAAATTGATGGATTCAGCCTATTATTTATCAACAATTCCAATAACAGTTCCGGTTGATAAAATAGTATTGATTTCAATTTTTACAATAATTCTTTCTTTAGTTGTTTCAATAATCCCTTCAATAAAAGCCGGAAATGAAAAACCACTCGAAACATTAAGAAAAATATGAGAATTAAGAGCAATACTACCGATAATTTATAAACTATATTTTCAGATTTAAAGAAGTAATCGGAGTATTTATGAAAAGTTTTTCACCAGTAGCTAATAAAGTGTTAATGTTTTATGCCAAAGATGAAGCAAGGCAGTTTGGGTGTAATCAAATACTTCCGGAACACATAATTCTTTCAATTTTAAATAAAAAGTTAGGAATTGCCTATCAAGTATTTGAGAATTTGAAATTAGATGTGAATGATTTAATCCAAGAAATAATGAAATTTCTCGGTGATAAAACTGAGCCTACTTTAGATGATATTCCTTTTAGCGGAAAATATAATTCCCTTCTAGAACTAGCGGAAATTGAGGCAAATTCTCTTCATAACGATTATATTGGTACAGAACATCTATTGCTTTCTATGGTGAGAGATAGTGAAAATGTTATTTCCGCATTTTTTAAGAAATCTAACTTAACAATGATGGATGTTCGTTTTGTCGTAATGGATTTGCAAAATCAAAAAAAATCATCTTATAATAACAAAATAAATATGGATTTATTCGATTCAAAATTATTAGATAGCATTTTTAACGATGAAAAGATTTTTAATACAATTGAAGAGAAAAATTCAAAAGAACAAAGGAAACAATCTTCTTTTTTGCAAAAATATTGCAGAGATTTAACAAAAAATGTTCATGAAAATAAGACTTATTCTGTGTTTTGTAGAGATAAGGAAATACAACGAATAATTCAGATTTTATCTAGAAAAACAAAAAATAATCCAGTATTAACGGGAGAACCCGGTGTTGGAAAAACAGCGGTTGTTGAAGGTTTAATTCAATATATTGCAGATGGAAAAGCACCTTCTTGTCTTTCAAAAAAAAGAATTTTATCATTGGATATTACAGCGTTACTTGCGGGAACAAAGTTTAGAGGTGATTTTGAAGAGCGAATGAAAAAAATGCTCGATGAAATTTATGCTGATAAAAATATCATTCTTTTTATTGATGAAATTCACACAATTATAGGGTCGGGGTTGAATGGAAGTGATGGTTCAATGAATGCTGCGAATATTTTAAAACCAGCGCTTTCACGTTCTGAAATTCAAATAATTGGAGCCACAACAACTCAAGAATATACAAAATATATTGAAAAAGATGCTGCTTTTGAAAGAAGATTTCAAGTTGTAAAGATAGAAGAGCCATCGGAAGAAAAATCTGTAGAAATTCTTCAAGGAATAAAATCTCAATACGAACAATATCATGATGTGAAATATGATGACGATGTAATAAAGGCGATTGTAAAATTGTCAAAAAGGTATATCAGGGATAAAGCTTTGCCAGATAAAGCAATCGATATTTTAGATGAAGTAGGTGCCTCAAAAAAAATATTAGAGGAAAAAATCAACTATGAATTGAATGAAATCAAAGAAAACATAAACAAACTTGTTTGTGAAAAAGATGAATTAGTTGAAAA
>JAAZCS010000208.1 GCA_012513125.1 Treponema sp.
CACATTTAGCAAAATCTCCACGCTGTGCAGCAGCAATGTATTGCATTGTGTTTAAACTTTGAGGACAAGCTCTTGTACAAGCCTTACAGCCAACACATGAATAAATCTCTGGATATAATTGCATCATAACAGATTGTTCTGGTTTTATTGTTTCAATATCATAAATCTGTTTAACTAGAGGAAAGAAAGGTAATGTTGCAATAAACATATCATTTTCAACTTTTTTAGAACAAGCTAAACAAGTTTGAAGTTGATTTTTACCTTTTATTCGATAAATTGTTGCACAAGAACCACAAAAACCATTGCGACAGCCACAACCGCGTTTAAGTTGATAGCCTGCATATTCCATAGCGTTCATTATTGTTAGTTCTGCAGGAACTTCGTATTTCTTTCCAAACAGATATATAGTGGCCATTTCTTTTTTTTCTGCCATTTTATTCTCCTAAATAGGCGCCAAATTAATGGCGCATTTTTTATGATAAATACTTTTTCAGTATTGAAGATTAGTATTCTGGAGGTAATTCACCCAATTGGTCAAAACTAAATACTGGTCCGTCTTTACAAACGAATTTATCACCAATATTGCATCGACCGCATTTTCCAATTCCACATTTCATACGCATTTCCATTGTTGTGAAAACTTGTGAATCTTTAAATCCAAGTTTTTTTAATGCGTCAAGTGAAAGGTGAATTAGTATCGGAGGACCACACATAATAACTGTCATGCCTGGGTTTGGATTGCATTCTGTAACAAAAGGTGGTACAAATCCTACATGTCCATTCCAGTCATCTTCAGCACGGTCAATAGTTAAATTAATTGAACAATTTGGTTGTTTCATCCAAACATTTTGCATTTCATCTAATCTAACTAAATCTGCTTTTGATCTTGATCCATAAATTACTTGAATGCGACCATAATCGGCACGATTGTCCATCATGTAGTTTACTACAGAATGAACAGGAGCAATTCCGATTCCTCCCGCAATTACAAGAATATCTTTACCTTTTAATTTAGTATCAACTGGGAATCCATTTCCAATAGGTCCACGTACACAAATTTGTTGTCCAACTGTAGCATTATGCAAGAAATCTGTAACACAACCACATTTTTTAATACTAAATTCCATGTATTCTTTTAATGTTGGAGAAGAAGTAATAGAAATCATCGATTCACCAACTCCAGGAACTATTAGCATTGCACATTGTCCTGGAATATGATTGAAAAGTTTTTTCCCATCAAGACCGACAACTTTAAATGTTTTAACATCAGGTGTTTCTTGGTGGATATCGATAATCTTACCAACATAAGGTATAAATGATTCGTTTTGTTCCATTATTTTTCCTCCGCAGTATCATTATTAAAAGCTTTGATAACTTTAACAATATTCATGTTGATTGGACAGCTTTCTAAACATCTTCCACAACCAACACAAGAGAATAAACCTTCATGTGCCATCGGATAATACATCAATTTATGCATAAAACGCTGACGAGAACGTTCTTTTTGAGTAAGACGAGGATTAGCAGCTGCCATTTGAGTAAAGTCGGAATACATACATGAATCCCAGCAACGAACTTGTTTAATACCGTTGCCAGTATCGAAGTCTCTTACGTCAAAACACATACATGTAGGACATACGTAAGTACAAGTTCCGCATCCCAAGCAACTTTCAGAAACTTTATTCCAAACATCAGAATTGAAAAGTGTCATCATGTTTTTGCCAACAAACTTTGATAAATCAAGATGTGCAAATGGTAATTTTTCAATTTTTTCAGTAATTTCTTTTTTTGCTTTATCAACAGCTTTTTCATCAGCATTTGTCAAAATTGACTGAACTGATTCAATTAGTTTTTTACCTTTAGGTGAATTTGCATTAAAATAATACTTACCATCAGCCATCCAAACACTAATGTCACCAGAAGGATTTGCAGCATCAATTTTATAAGTTGAACAAAAGCAAGTTTGAACAGGTTCTGAACAAGCCAATGTGATAACTGTTCCATGATCTCTACGATTTTTATAATAAGAATCAACTGGAGTCATATTTAAATAAACATTATCAATTACTTCAAAACTTTTTGCATCACAAGCTCTAACACCAAAAATAACAAAATCTTCAATATCTTTTCTTGGATCTTCAACTGTAATTTCTTGTCCATTAACTTTGTAATTTACAAGATTTTCAGCTTTTGGAAAAAAGAAATCTTTAGCAGATCTTATTGTTTTTAATGCATTTGATAGTTTTGCACCTTTTTCCCATTTCTGAAAATTAGCTTTTCCAGAAACGTTGTCTACAGGGATGTAAAGGTTTTCTTTTGAAGCTACAGCCTCAAAAAAGTCATTAATTTTTTCAATTGGAAGAGAGAGCATTATTGTTTACCTCCGTCTTCATTTTTAGAACGATTATAAATAATACTTGGTTCTGAATCATTTGTTGTAAATGTGAGCATTGGAGGTTTTGTTTCCATGTCACTACCAGCAATATAAGGACCATAGATTTCATTTATGTCTTTAATAAATTTTCTATTTAGAAGATGTAATGGAATATGTTCAGGGCATACTCTTGAACATTCACCACAATCTGTACAACGACCTGCAACATGCCAAGCTCTAATTATGTGATATAAACTTTCTTCAAAGCTTGTCTGTGCAACTTTTTGTGAAGTGTATAAATTATTATTGTCAAATACGCATTTTTCGCATGTACAAGCCGGACATATATCACGACAAGCGTTACATCTAATGCATCTTGAGAACTCATTCTTCCAAAATTCATGACGCTCATCGGCAGTCATGGCTTCTATCTTTGACACTTCATCAAATCTTTTTGAATCAAGAATATCTCCGTCTTCACCAATCAATTCATCATAAGTGATGTGTTTCTTACTTTTACAGTTTTCACATCTCTCTGCTGTTTTGTTTGTTTCTGGATCTTTCATACCATTACAAGGAATTCCGATAGCATAAACATCATCTCTTGTAATGCGACTTTCTTTTAAAAGCTCTGTGAAACTATATGTGTCACAAGGTTTCAAAAATACAAGTACTTTTTCTTGAGGAATAGGTGCATCTTGTGCATTTGGATCTCTTTGTTTTGCCATAGAATTGTTCATTCTTGTAGTACTTTTCTTTATTTCAATTTCTTTTGTAATTTTTACAAGATATTTAGAAAGATTAGCCCCGCAATTTTCGTCATAAACAAAATTTTTGTCCAAATCATCAGCTGTCGTAAAAATACTTGGTGTTACATCATAATCAAAAAGACCTTTTCTCCAACCAATAACTTGTTTTACAGTGCCATCTTGAAGCAATTTTTTTGCATTATTGATAAGTTGAGCTGTTATTTTGTTGTCTTGCATCGTACATCCTCCAGCTTTTTGTTTTCACCAAGTGAAACAACTTTTGAAACAAAGTCATTCATAATTCCAGCAAAACGTACACCTTCAGCAGCTGAACACCATTCAACACGTGTACGTGCTTTTTCTATTCCTAGATAATCAAGCATACTGAAAAGCAAAGTCATTCTACGGCGTGCAAAATAGTTACCAGTAGAGTAGTGACAATCGCCAGGGTGACAACCGCAAAGAATAACGCCATCTGCACCACGTTGAAAAGCACGAAGAATAAATAAAGGATTAAATCTGCATGAACAAGGAATACGGATGATTTTTACTTCTGCAGGATATTCAAGACGATTATTACCTGCAAGATCGGCACCGGCATAAGAACACCAGTTGCAGCAAAAAGCAACAATTTTTGGTGTCCATGAAGTTTTTGTTACAGATTCTGACATACTGCATCAACCTCCGCCATAATTTGTTTATTTGAGAATCCCTTAAGATCCATTGCTCCAGAAGGACATGCAACTGTACAAGCACCACATCCTTGGCACATAGCTTTATTTACTTGAGATACTCTTCGTGTAATTGTAGTTCTATTTGGTCCTCTAAAATCTTTTTGAATATATGATATAGCACCATATGGACAAACATTTTCACACTGACCACAACCATTACAAGCATTCTCATCAGGATTTGCAGTACATGGATTATTCTTTAATTTATCTTTAACTAAAAGGCAAATTGCTTTAGCTGCCGCTCCAGAAGATTGTGCAACAGTTTCAGGAATGTCTTTAGGACCTTGACAGCAACCTGCCAAGAAAATTCCAGCTGTAGGACTTTCTACAGGACGTAATTTTGCATGAGCTTCCAAGAAGAAATCATTATTATCCATTGAGGTTGCAAGCATTGTAGCAAGAGGTCTTGCTGATTTATCTGCTTCAATTGACGCTGCAAGAACAACCATATCTGCTTTTATGTGCAATTGTTTATCAAGAATCAAATCTGAACCTTGAACATCCAAAGTGCCATCTGATAGAGGAGTTACTTTTCCAACCATACCTTTGATATAGTGAACTCCATATTGTTCAACCGCACGTCTATAGAATTCATCGAAGTTTTTACCAGGTGCTCTAACATCAATAGTGAAAACGTAACAATTTGTTTCTGGGTAATGGTCACGTGTTAAAATTGCGTGTTTTGCTGTATACATACAACAAACTTTAGAACAATATTCGTGGCCTTTATCGCTATCAGCTGAACATCGGCTTCCTACACATTGAACAAAAACAATAGTCTTTGGTTCTTTTCCATCTGAAGGACGTAATAAATGTCCATTTGTAGGACCTGAAGCATTACAAAGACGTTCAAATTCCAAAGAAGATACAACATCAGGACTTTGTGAATATGCGAATTCATCGAATTTCTGCAATTCAATAGGGTTATATCCAGTTGCTACGATAATTGCACCATATTTTTCTGAAATAATTTCATCTTTTTGATTGAAATCGATTGCTCCAGCACCACAAGTTTTTTGACACATACCACAAACATTATCTTTACCTTTTGCAAGAGATTGCATATGAAGACAATATGATGAATCAATGGTAGCAACTTTTGGAACGGCCTGAGCAAATGGAATGTAAACTGCTTTTTTGTTGTTTAAGTTCAAATTGAATTCATTTGGAACTTTTTTCATTGGACACTTTTCTATACATTCACCACAACCTGTACATTTTGTTTCATCAACAAAACGTGCGTGTTTTTTAATATCAATAGAAAAATTTCCAATATAACCTTTTACACCAACAACTTCACTATA
>JAAZCS010000209.1 GCA_012513125.1 Treponema sp.
CAACAAAGGTCAACAATAGATTCATAACCAATAATAAAACTAGGCAATATAAAACAAAAAACACTATGCGCTTTTGTCGTTCTTTTCTCATACTATATGAATATTGAAGTACTTTATTATTCATTTAATTCCTACTTAATTAAAACATTTAATGTTTGATACTATATGTTTTTTTTAAATAAAGTCAACTTGCAAGCTGTTACACTATATTCTATAATACAAGAATGGAAAAAAGCAGAAAAATTATTGCAGAAAATAGAAAAGCTAGATTCGACTATTTTATTGAAGAAAAAATCGAATGTGGCGTTGAACTTCAAGGCACAGAAGTTAAGTCAGTTAAAAATGGTAATATCTCTTTTCCTGATAGCTTTGCAGAAATAATTAACAATGAAGTTTGGTTAAAAAACTTTCATATATCTGAATACATTTTTTCATCAATTTTTAATCACAATCCGGATAGACCAAAAAAATTATTGCTTCATAAAGATGAAATAAAAAAATTAAGACGAAAAGTTGATGAAAAAGGATACACATTAATTCCAATTGATTTTTACCTAAAAGATGGAAGATTAAAAGTAACGCTTGGAGTCTGCAAAGGCAAAAAGAATTATGATAAAAGAGCCACTATAAAGGAAAGAGATACAGAACGTGATGTTAGACGCAATTTTTCAAGGGAGTTAAAAGAATAATTTGATAGTCTTTTGTAAAAAGAACATATTCTCATTCTTATTAATCCTCTTTGTTTTTTTAGTAAAAATCAATGCACAAGAAGTTTATAATATTAGTTATTATGGAATTTCGACAAAAGATTTAGATGACAATATGCTTCAAATGGCAGGAGACCTATTCTATTCTCAACTTTCGGAAATAAATGATTTTTCTGTAGAAGATAAAAGAACAACTGTAAATTCTCTTTTTAACCCCGATGATTTTAATTTTGATAGAGATAAACTTTCTTTCTATATTGATATTTCAAAAAAAGATTTACAATCTTGGTTAATGACATTGCATTTAATTTCTGATGAAGATTTGTCAATAACAAAAGAATATTTTTCATTATACAAAATTCTAATGGAACCAAAATCTATCTTGGAAAAATCATTAAAAGATTTACTAAAGAATAAAAAAGTTCAAACCCCAATTCCAGAAAGTTCCCCAATATCAAAAGAATCTATTTCTACGGAATTTTTAGCTGGAACTTGGACTGGTGAGCCTTCTATAAATAAGGTTGTTATTTTACGCGGAGGTAGAGGTTTTGTTATTTTTAATAATGGAGCTTCTATGAATGTTATAATAAATATTCAAACAAAAAATGATAAACAAACTGTAAATATAATTCAAAACAGCAAACCAAATGCATCATTTTTCCCAGAGCTTCCACGTCAATTGGCATTAGAGAGTGCAAAAAATGCAGAACCTATTTCATGGGAATTCAATATAATTAATAAAGATTCTATATCCGGAGTAAAAAAGACATTACTTGAAACTAATGGTTCTGTAGAAACGTCTTTTGTTAATGTTGAATGGAAAAGAAAAGATTAATCTTCTATAATAACGGCACCTTGTCGCATAACAGTCCACTTATTGTCAATCAATTTAATAATTGTTGAAGGTAATGAGTTTTTTTTATCTCCATCCAAAACAATAAAATCTACACTCTTTTCAAACTCGTTAATTATTGAACTTTCAGTATCGAGAATCATTTCTCCACTTCGATTAACACTTGTCGAAAAAATTGGTTTTCCAGTTTCTTGAATAATATCCCGAATCCATTTATCTCCAGGACATCTAAAAGCTATTGTTTCATTCGATTTTGAACTGTTAACAATTATAGTCAAGGGACCTGGCCACAGTGATAGAAGTTTCTGTGGAATAAAATCATTAGTATATTTTTTTATATCTTCAGGATTTGCAATCAATTGAATAAATGATTTAGACTCACTTCTTCCTTTTATGTTTCTAATTATTTCTGCTGTATTATATTTATCATCAACTATTCCAGAAAATCCATAAACTGTATCAGTTGGAACAATAATCACATTTCCCTTTTTTAGAGAATCTGCACAAATATTCTTTATATTATTATAAGATTTGAGGTATGTCATAAACAGGAATTCCTTTTACAATTGAAGTTTTTTTACTTTCATGAAAAGTAATATTTCCAACAGTTATATCATACATAATAAAAACAATTAACATAATTAATGAAATAATCATTGAAATTATCTTGCATACTTTTTCAGGCATAAATGTTATTTCAGTATGCTTCAAAACCGTACCGGTGTCATAAACAATATTAGTAGACAGTTTTAAGCCATTTATTTTTACAAGCTTTTCATTATCCTGCAAATAATCCAATTTTCTTGCATAGGCTGCAATGACAGCTTTATCATTTTTCAATGCCGTTAACTCAAGAGACAACTCATTGTTAATATTAGAAATATCATTAGTTCTTATACTAAGAAGTTTTCTTTGATTTTCCATATATTTGTAACATCTGATACTGTTCTGCCCAAAATTGATTGAAAGAATCACATAAACTAAAGTTCCAATAAAAATGACAAATAAATATTTAGTACGTTTCATTATTTTATTCTTATCGGTATATTATTTCTATTTTCTGAATTTAAAATATATGATATACTAAAAAAAATATGCTAACTTTTGTCTGTGTATATTTAGACTTTATGCCGATAAATTAGAAGAAAAATTATTTCTATTGAGAGGAACTGTATGAGCATTTCAACTGAGAATTCAAAAGATTTAGAAAGTTATGGCGTTTGGGTTAAAAATAACTCGAATGATGAAAAAATAAATACTGAAAATAATGATATTGATTCATTTGATTTACCCGAAGAAACAATAAACCAAGATGAAATGCCTGATTTTTCAGAAGATTTGGACAACATGGACTTTTCGGACATGTTTAAAGATGACTCTCAGTTTAGTTCTGAGCAAAAGCAAGAAACTGTTGATGATTCAACATTAACAACTGACGAACTAGCAAACATTTCAAGCGAGATTCCAGAATTTGATGCTCCAAGTGAAGATTTTCAAGTAGAAAATGAAATCAAAGAACCTGTTGAAGACACCACAGAAGAAACAGTTAATGATAATCAAGAAGAAGAGATTTCTCTTGATGACTTTTTCGATGGGGATACTTTTTCTGACGAATCTGTTGCATCTGGAAATAATGGAATGGAAGCAAAATCATCAACAGAAGAGATTTCACTCGATGATTTCCTAGATGATGAATCTTTCACCTCTTCAAAACAAGAAGAAGAAATACCAGACGAAAAACCATTAAATATGGATTTAACATTTGAGGATGACAAAGCATTTGAAACAGAGAATAACGAATCTTTAAATGATGACTACGATACAGAACCTGAAGCAGAAACAGAGACAGTTAGTGATACAATCGACAATGTGGATTTTGACTTAACATCTTCAATGGATAGTGATGCATCAGACTCAAACAAAGCACAATCAGATTTCTCAGTTGAAGGCACAGAAAGCGTTGATTTATCTGATTTTGGAATTGATGAAAATGCAGAGGAAACACCTGTTGTTCAGAACGTAGAAGAAGCCAAAAACAAGGAAAAAATTATAGATTATAACCTTTCTGTAAGCGATGACAACATTGCTTCTGCACCAAATGTAAATATTGTTAAGGATAAATCAAACGATAATGCAGCCCCTCAAAATGATACGGAGACTGTTAGTTCAACTTTATTGCAACAAATAATCAATGATTTATCAGGATTGAAAAATGAAATCAATGTTTTGAAACATAATCTTGAAGAAATTAAACAATCAGACAATATACCTGAAATTCAAAAAGAAGAAACATCAGATGGTGGTTTTTTTGGCAATGACGATACAGATGATACTATAGCGTTGTCTGGTGATGAATTAAATAACATTATGACTACAGCAACTATTGAAGAACCAACGGTTAATGATATCGCTATCGATGAACCTGAAGTTGAAGAACCAGTTATTGGAAATACTACAACAGATGAAACTTTCACAGAAGAACCAATCGGTGAAGAACCTATTACTAATGACGCTATCACAGAAGAACCAATCGTTGAAGATTATTCAATTGATTTTAACGAAACGTCTGATTTAGAGTATGACTTTAACAATGATAACTTAGAAGAACCAAATATAGGTGAAATATCAAATACAACAGAAGAAGATTTTCCAGAAGAAATATCAATTCCTAAAAACAATGACATATTAGTAGAATCTTCAAATGTTGATTTTATGTCTTCAATCACAGACTCTACTCCATCTGATACTACTGAAGAAAATCAACTAGAAAACAACAATGAATCTGAAATTGATGAAAATGATACTGAAGACTTTAATAACGTAGACGATATTCTCGATTCTGAAGAATCAAATTCTGAAGAAACAAAAAATGAATATCCATTAATTGAAGATGATTTTGCTGATG
>JAAZCS010000210.1 GCA_012513125.1 Treponema sp.
ATAGTAATTAGTAAGGAAATTAATGTCAAGCTAAACACTTTATCTAAAAGAGTTAAAAATTATTAAAGTTATTTAGTATAATTAAAAGATATATTGATAGATTTTACAGTCTTGACTTTTTTTTTAGTAGTTTTATAATTCTTTTAAATATGAGCGAAGGTGTTCATTCAAAATACAGATACGGGAAAAGTGTCGGTAAGTTGAATGAACACCTTTTTTTATTTTTAAAAAGGTTGTGTTATTATGAGAAAATTTATTTTTGTTACAGGTGGTGTTGTTTCTGGTTTAGGAAAGGGAATAACAGCTGCAAGTTTAGGACGTTTGTTAAAAAATAGAGGATTAAAGATTGCTTCTCAAAAATTAGATCCTTATATGAATGTTGATCCGGGAACGATGAGTCCATATCAACATGGAGAAGTTTTTGTAACAGATGATGGTGCAGAAACTGATTTGGACTTGGGTCATTATGAAAGATTTATTGATGAAAATTTAACAAAATATTCAAATATTACATCCGGAAAAGTTTATTGGACGATTTTGAACAAAGAACGAAAAGGTGAATATTTAGGTGAAACAGTTCAGATTATTCCTCATGTTACAAATGAAATCAAAAGATTAATATTGAAAAATCAAGAAGAAACACAGGCTGATGTTAGCATTATTGAAATCGGTGGAACTATTGGTGATATTGAGTCTCTTCCGTTTTTGGAAGCAGTTCGTCAACTTATGCTTGATGTTGGAAGAAAAAATTGTCTTTCGGTACATGTTTGTCTAGTTCCATATATTTCTGGAAGCGATGAGTTTAAATCAAAACCAACTCAACATTCCGTGAATGAATTGCAAGGTCTTGGAATTCACCCTGATATTATTGTTGCTCGTGCTGATAAGGAAATTCCTTCTGACATTTGTAAAAAAATATCACAGTTTTGCAATGTTGAAGACGATTGTGTAATTACAAATACAACTCTTCCTTGTTTGTATGAAGTGCCAATGATGCTTCATAATCAAAAGATGGATGATGTTGTTTGCCGCGAACTTGATATAGAAGGAACAACTCTTGATTTAACAGAATGGCAGAAAATGATTGATAAAGTTTATGCAAGAAAAGGTGAAGTTCAGATTGCCCTTGTCGGAAAATATACAGAATTGCATGATTCTTATCTTTCTATTGTTGAATCGCTGAATCACGCCGGTTTTGCAAATGGAAAAGCTGTAAAAATAAAGTGGCTTGATAGCGATTCCCTAAATTCTGAAAATCTTGATAGTTCATTTAAAGATTGTAGCGGAATTATTGTTCCAGGTGGATTTGGAATTAGAGGCACGGAAGGAATGATTCTTTCTTGTAAATATGCTCGTGAAAATCATATTCCGTATTTTGGGATTTGTCTTGGAATGCAAATATTGGTTATTGAATTTGCAAGGGATATTTTGAATTTAAAAGAGGCCTCTTCTTCTGAATTTAATGAAATTTGCAAGAATCCAATAATCAGCATAATGGATGACCAGAAAAGTGTAATGAAAGGCGGAACAATGCGTCTTGGTAAATATCCTTGTGTGATTGCGGATGGAACAATGATGCAAAAGGCCTACAAATGTAAAGAAATAGAAGAACGACATAGACATCGTTATGAATTCAATAATAATTACCGTGATGCAGTTCAAAACGCTGGTATGATAATAAGCGGAACTTCTCCAGACGGAAATATTGTTGAAACTGTTGAATTACCAGATTCAGATTTCTTTGTTGGAGTTCAATTTCATCCAGAATTCAAGAGCAGACCTAATAAACCTCATCCGTTGTTTGTTGAATTTGTTAAGGCAAGTATCAAAAATCAAAAATAGTAATTTGACAATAGATTATTCTTCAATAATAATGATACAAGTGAAATTTAAATCACTGTAATTGATGGAAGAATTTGTCCAAGATTAAAAAAAATTAGAATTAATAAAAATATAGAAGGATACAAAGATGTACACACAATCAGAAGTTATGGATTTTTTAAAGGAAGAAGACGTAAAATTTATAAAGTTGGCTTTTTTTGATGTTTTTGGAAAACAAAAGAACATTTCTATAATTTCTGATCAAATGTCTAGGGCATTTTCAAAGGGAATTTCTTTTGATGCTTCGGCAATTGATGGATTTCAACGCCCCGAAAAATCTGATTTATTTCTTCACCCAGATCCTTCCACAATTGTAATTCTTCCTTGGCGTCCAGATCATGGAAAAGTAGTATGCATGTTGTGTGATATTACTTATCCAGATGGAACTCCATACGAACGAGATAGTCGTCATTTATTAAAAACAGCAGTTGAATATGCAAAAAGCAAAGGATATGAATTTCGTGTTAGTGCAGAAATGGAATTCTATTTGTTCAAACTTGATGAAAATGGAAATCCTACAAAAATAACTTTAGATAATGCTGGATATATGGATGTTGCTCCTTCTGATAAAGGCGAAAATGTAAGAAGAGATATATGCTTTACTTTGGAACAAATGGGCATAAAACCAGAGTGTTCTCACCATGAAGAAGGACCTGGTCAGAATGAAGTTGATTTTCGTTACAGTGATCCGCTGTCAGCGGCAGATCATACTTCCAATTTTAAATGGGTTGTAAGAACGAAGGCTTCGTTAAATGGTCTGTATGCAGATTTTTCGCCAAAACCTATTGATTTTAAAAGTGGAAACGGAATGCATGTGAATATTTCTTGTTCTTCTACCAAAAATACAAAAAAAGAATTGCTGATGAGTCAAATGATTGCTGGCATATTAAGTCATATTGCCGAAATAACTTTGTTCTTAAATCCTTGCGAAAAATCATATATTCGACTTGGCAACTTCAAAGCTCCTTCATATATTAGCTGGGGAAATGAAAATCGTTCTTCATTAATCAGGGTTCCTGCAAGCGATGATGAAACTAAGAGAATTGAAGTTCGTTCCCCAGATCCTTCTGCAAATCCATACATAGTTTTTGCACTTTTGATTTATGCAGCTTTAGACGGAATTGAAAATGAGATGGTTGCTCCTCCAAGTTTATCTGATAATTTATTCGAAGCCGATTCAGAAATTCTATCAAAAATAAAGAAACTTCCTTCTTGTAAAAAGGACGCGTTTGATAAGGCTATCTCCTCTGAGTTTGTGAAAAAATATTTGTGTGAGGAATTTATCAGGAGATATCAAAAATAGAAATGACTGATATTCACAGTATTCTTCTAATTTCAAAAGACTCTAAAATTGAATCATTTGTTGTTTCCTTGTTAAATCAGAATTTTGACAATGTTGCTGTTGCAAAAAATGCCAACGAGGGAAAACGAAAACTGATGGAATGCCCGGTTGATATAATTATTGTTGATTCGGGAGAAGGCGAGGAAACTGATACTGCAATCGATTTATCTGATTCAAGCAGTACTGTAATTCTTCTAGTTCCATCCAGCAATTATGATCAAATTTCATACCGAGTAGAAACTTATGGAATTATTACAGTAACAAAACCTCTAGAAGTTTATAACTTTTATATGATGATGAAAGTGGCTTGTGCTGTTCAATATAAAATCAAATCTTTATACGCAACAAATATTCGTTTGAAAGAAAAAATGGAAGAAATTCGTCTTGTAAATAGGGCTAAAATGCTTTTGATTAAAAATCTTTCAATGTCTGAGCAGGATGCTCATCGTTATATTGAAAAAGAATCGATGGATAGGTGTGAAAAGCGAACAACAATTGCAGAGAACATAATCAAAACATACGGTTGATATGTTTCTGCAAATAGATTGTCACACTTTTGTAAATAGAGATGCAAGATTGAATATATTTCCGACACTCGCTCCAATTGAAGAAAGAATAAATATTAATAAAATTCTAAGAATTCTATTTTTGTAAATTCCCTTAATTGAGGAAATGTCATCTTGTATTGTCTCCATGTCAGAAACATTTGGTTTACATATAAAAGCTTGAGTGATTCCTGTAAAAAGTCCTATTCCGATGAATGGATTTAGCGTTGTGATTGGTGCTCCAACAAATGCAACAAGAATTGTCAGTGGATGACCGGCGGCAAGAAGTGTCATTATTGCAGAAGGAATTCCGGTGTTCAAGATAGTATTGAGTATCATTTTGCCACCAAGTTCAGTTCCACCTTTGAAAAATCCAACTACGATTAGTGCAATAATTAAGATAGGTATAATCCATCCGACAATTTTTCCAACAGGCGCCGATTTTGGAATGATTGTAAAATCTTCTACATTATCGTTTTCTTTGTTTTCGGCAAAGTTTTTCAAATGGGCTTCAACACCGTTCATATGCCCAGCTCCAATTACAGCTACAATATTGTTTCCGCTTGAAGTCCAGATTTTGCTTGCAAGATATTTATCTCTTTCGTCAATCAAAACTTCTTTTACAACAGGAAGATATTCCGAAAGTTCATTCATCATGGAATCCATTTCATTATTTTCTTTTATTTTTTCAATTTCTTCGGCGTTCATTTCTTCCTTGCTGAATGCGTTCGCAATAAGAACTGATAATAATTTACATTTTCCAAAAAAAGAACTTTTTGCCCAAGCTCGTTTTAGGG
>JAAZCS010000211.1 GCA_012513125.1 Treponema sp.
CAATTGATGATAATGAAGTTCATCATCTTCGCATGTTAATGGATGAGATATTTGGCGAACAGAATTTTGTAACTAATATAGTATGGCAAGCAAGGAAATCTGTGCAAAATGATACAGACATAAGTCAACAGCATAACCATATTCTTGTTTATGCTAAAAACAGAAGACAGGAAGAAAGAAGGCTAAAAGAATCAAATTCTCATATATGGTATACAATGGGTGGTTTTGTGTTTAGACCATTAGAGTTAGATAAATCAAAATTTTCAAATCCAGATAACGACCCAAGAGGACCGTGGAAAGCAGACCCATTTGATGCTCCTAATATTAGGCCTAATTTAACTTATCCAATAGTAAATCCAAATACAGGAGTAGAATATTTACCGCCAAATGGAAGGCATTGGCGAACAGAAGAAGATAAATATAAAGCATTGTTGAAAGATGGAAGAATTATTTTTGGTACTACTGGCAGAGGTAAACCTCAACTGAAAGTGTTTTGGGAAGAAAAGAAAGATTTTGGAGAAGTTGAAAGAACATGGTGGGGAAATGGTGCGATTGAAACTTATTTATATGACGAAGAAACAGAAGAAGAAATATTAAATGTAGACCAAGAGTCTGCTGAACAGTGGACTAATTATGGGACAACAACCAGTGCAATCAAGATGCTGCAGCAGATTTTTGAAACAAAAGAAAAAGTTTTTGAAACACCAAAGCCAGTTGAACTTATAAAACATATTATTAAATTAGCAACCAAAAATGATGCTATTATTCTAGATTCTTTTGCTGGAAGTGGTACGACAGGACATGCAGTTTTGGAATTAAATTATGAAGATGAAAAAAGCAATAGAAAGTTTATTCTTATTGAAATGGAAGATTATGCCGATGCTATTACTGCTGAAAGAATAAGAAGAGTAATTAAAGGAGTACCAACCGCAACAAATGAAAGAATAAAAAATGGCTTAGGAGGAACGTTCTCTTATTTTGAGTTAGGCAGTGCTATTGAAATGGAAGATATATTAAAGGGAGAAAATCTCCCAGAATATAGAGAGTTAGCAAGATATATATTCTATACTGCTACAGGAAATGAATTTGATGAATCTAAAATTGATGAAGAAAAAAATTATATTGGAGAAAACGATGAGTACGAAGTCTATTTATTTTATAAACCTGATATTCAATATTTAAAAACTACTGCGTTGGATTTAGATTTGGCAAAAAGTCTTGGTGAGTATAAAGGTAAAAAGAGGCTTGTTTTTGCACCCATGAAA
Source organism: Treponema sp. (assembly GCA_012513125.1). Classification (GTDB taxonomy): domain Bacteria; phylum Spirochaetota; class Spirochaetia; order Treponematales; family Treponemataceae; genus Treponema_D. The sequence goes on from JAAZCS010000211.1 coordinate 1,266, forward strand.
TATTTAGATAATGAGTATCTTTTACAGTACAGAATTGAGTACTGCCAATTACCATTTGAAATTTATAGGTTTAAGGAGTAATCAGAATGAAATTAAAAGAGTATCAAAAAAAGTGCTTGAAAGATATCGAACTATACCTCCAGTTTCTTTCTGAGCATAAAAAAATATATGATGAAAATGTGGAAACTTTTAAAAAATTGGATGTTGAATATAATTTTCCAGAAAAAGCATGGAATCAATGTGAAATAAAAAACATTAATGGTGAACCTATAGCGTATAACTCGAAGAAAAATGGGTTAAATGAACCTTTGCCAAATTTTTGCATAAAAGTGCCAACAGGCGGTGGTAAGACTTTACTTGCTACGAGAACTATAGATTTGATTAATAGCATATACCTTAAGAAGAAAACTGGTTTAGTTTTATGGATTGTTCCGACTAATCAAATATACAGACAAACTATTAATAATTTAAGAGATAGAGAACATCCATATAGGCAAGTATTAGATTTGTCTAGTGGTGGCAGGACATTAATCTTAGAAAAAGGAGATAGATTTACAACTCAAGATGTGAATGAAAATTTGATAATAATGATGTTAATGCTCCCTTCTGCCAATAGGCAGAATAAAGAAACTTTGAAAATTTTTCAAGATGCCGGGGGATTCGACTCCTTTTTCCCACCCGATGATGATTTCAAAGCCCACGAAGAATTGATAGAGAAATTCCCTAATCTTGATTATTTTGGAGAGAAAGATTCTTTTTTAGGTAGACAGGTAAAAACATCATTAGGAAATGTTTTGAGAATACTTAAGCCGATAATTATTATAGATGAAGGTCAAAAGGCTTACAGTGAAAATGCACAAAGAACTATCAGAAATTTCAACCCAAGTATCGTAGTTGAACTTTCTGCTACCCCGCCCAGAGGAAGTAATCCTATTAGTAATATTACAGGACAGGATTTAAATCGTGAGGAAATGATAAAACTAGACATTCATGTAATAAACAAAGCAACAACAAACTGGAAAGATGTAGTCCTAGCAAGCGTTGAAAAAAGGAACTCACTTGAAAAATTAGCCAAACAATATGAATCACAAACTGGACAATATATTCGTCCAATTTGCTTAATTCAGGTAGAAAGAACTGGTAGGAACCAAGTTAATAGTGAATATATCCATGCAGAGCATGTTAAAAATTACTTGATGAATGAATGTGGGATTTC
>JAAZCS010000212.1 GCA_012513125.1 Treponema sp.
GCTTTGAATAGCAGTTATCCTAAAGCAAAATTGTATGCAAACAGTTCAATGTTAAAAAAGGAGTGTAAGGAATGTGAAAATTGGACTGTAAAAGATATGATTTATGCTGTCGGGGTTGTTAAAGAAAATAGTTTAACTTCGTTAGCTTTTGTATATGGTGAAGATTATTGTGCAAATAAAGAAACATATGAAAATATAAAAAATACTATTAAAAATGGAGTTGAATCTATCCCTGATGTAGAATTTGCGGAAAGTAAAGAACTAGGTCATGTTAATCGAGTTGATCCCTTAGGAATTACGTATTTAAGAATTCGTGGAATGTGGGGAATAGAAAATCCATTTACTGTTTTTGATTACATATATAAAAGAAATAATGATAATAAATTTAATTTTATGTGTATTATTAATGCAGATAAAATTAACAGTTTTGAAAATATAGCTGAGTTATACGATATGGAAAGAAAAAATAGAAATTTGTCCATTTTAGATGTGCATATTAAAGATCCTAATAATCCTGCTAAGTTAAAAGAGGCAAAATTAATTACATTTTCTATTGGAGCATAGTCATGAACGTAATAAGTTTATTTAGTGGTTGTGGTGGTTTGGATTTGGGATTTGAAAAAGCAGGATTTAAAATTCCCATTGCAAATGAATTTGATCCAACAATTTGGACAACCTTTGAAAAAAATCATCCCAATACAAAATTGATAAAAGGTGATATTAGGAATATTAAGGAATCTGATTTCCCAGATTTAATAGACGGAATAATTGGTGGTCCACCTTGTCAATCATGGTCAGAGGCAGGTTCTTTGCGAGGTATAGAGGACGCTAGGGGTAAACTTTTTTATGAATATATAAGAATTTTGAAAAACAAACAACCTAAATTTTTTCTGGCTGAAAATGTAAGCGGTATGCTTGCAAAACGTCATACAGCCGCAGTTGAAAATATAATTTCTATGTTTAAAGAATGTGGTTATGATGTTACATTAAATCTTGTTAATGCAAAAGATTATGGTGTTGCTCAAGAAAGAAAAAGAGTCTTTTATATTGGATTCAGAAGTGATTTAAATGTTGATTTTACTTTTCCTAAAGGTTCTACCGAAGATGATAAAGATAAACTTTGTTTAAAAAATGTTATAGAGGATTTAAAAGACTCGGCTGTTCCTGCGGGAGAAAAAAATCATAAAAATCAAAAAGCAATTAATAATAATGAATATTTTACTGGTGCGTATTCTCCAATTTTTATGAGTCGAAACAGAGTGAAAAATTGGAATGAACAGGCTTTTACAGTACAAGCTTCTGGTCGACAATGTCAGATTCATCCTCAAGCTCCAAAAATGGAAAAAGTTGGGCGTAATAAATGTGAATTTAAAAAAGGAAAAGAAAAACTATATCGTAGGATGACTGTAAGAGAAGTTGCAAGAATACAGGGATTCCCAGATTCTTTTGAATTCATTTATGAGAATGTTAATGATGGATATAAAATGATAGGCAATGCAGTTCCTGTAAATCTTGCTTTTGAAATTGCAACTGCAATAAAAAATGTGTTAGACGAAAAAGAAAATCCAAATTTTGTAATTGAAAATTAAACAGCTATAGCGTAATTATATATTAATAATTTAGAAAAACGTTCTAACAAAAAATTCAAGCTGACAACGCTTTTGTCATAATTTGTACTTATCGCTTCGCTCTTTCACGCACAAATTACGCCAAGTGAACTGAACCCATTTTATTGGACACTTTTGGAGGAAAAATGCAAAAGGTTTTCAGTTCATAGCGGCGGATTGTCAAAAAAAAACTGCTCCAAAAAAATTGAAGCAGCTTATAATTTTTATTTATTTTTAGATTTTTGGAATTGCATCAAAGCCTCGTTTTAAGTCTTCGTCTGTTGGAATGTAATCGCTCATTTTTCCATCGTTGAATGCTTCGTATGCTTTCATGTCGAAGTAGCCGGTTCCGGTCAAGCCGAACACGATGTTTTTTGCTTCTCCGGTTTCTTTGCATTTAAGTGCTTCGTCGATTGCGACGCGGATTGCGTGGCTGCTTTCTGGTGCTGGGAGTATTCCTTCGATTCGTGCGAACTCTTCTGCGGCTTCGAATACGGCTGTTTGTTCAACGGCACGAGCTTCCATCAATCCTTCGTCGTATAGTTCAGAAAGAATTGCACTCATTCCGTGGTAGCGTAGTCCGCCTGCGTGGTTTGCTGACGGTATGAACTCTGAGCCGAGCGTGTACATTTTTGAAAGTGGGCAAACGTGGCCTGTGTCGCAGAAGTCGTAAACAAATTTTCCGCGTGTAAGGCTAGGGCATGATGCTGGTTCAACGGCTATGAATTTGTAATTTCTTTCACCACGAAGCATTTCTCCCATGAATGGCGAAATGAGTCCACCAAGGTTTGAGCCACCACCTGCACACCCGATGATTATGTCTGCTTTGATTCCATATTTATCGAGGGCAGATTTTGTTTCTACTCCGATGACGCTTTGATGTAACAGAACTTGGTTTAGAACGCTTCCAAGTACATATCGGTAGCCAGGATTTTTTACTGCTGTTTCGACTGCTTCTGAAATTGCACAGCCTAAACTTCCTGAAGTGCCTGGGAATTCTTCATTCATCTTTTTTCCGACATCTGTTGTCATTGAAGGAGAAGGTGTTACTGATGCACCATAAGTTCTCATTACTTCGCGACGGAATGGTTTTTGTTCGTATGAGCATTTTACCATGAATACTTTGCAGTCGAGTCCGAGGTATGCACACGCCATAGAAAGTGCTGTTCCCCATTGTCCTGCACCAGTTTCTGTTGTTACGCCTTTTAAACCTTGTTGCTTTGCGTAATAAGCCTGTGCGATTGCTGAATTTAATTTGTGACTTCCGCTTGTGTTGTTTCCTTCAAACTTGTAGTAAATGTGAGCCGGAGTACCGAGCTTTTTTTCTAGACAATAAGCTCTAACTAATGGCGACGGGCGGAACATTTTGTAAAAGTCTCTAATTTCCTGTGGAATTGGAATAAGTCTGTCTGTGTCGTTCAATTCCTGTTTAATTAGTTCGTCGCAAAAAACAGGTTGTAAATCGCTAAAAGTACATGGTTTGTGTGTTGCAGGATTTAAGAGAGGTGCAGGTTTCTTTTTCATATCTGCACGGACGTTGTACCAGCTTGTAGGCATTTCGCTTTCTGATAAATAAATTTTGTACGGAATTTCTTTTGATTCGTTTTCCATAATTTCTCCTATAAATATAAAAAGTTATGAGTAAAGCTTCAGCTTTATGAATAACTTTTGTTTCTGTTTATAGATACATTATACATGTTACTTTGGATAGAAACAAGAGTTTTTTTTAAAAATTTTATGAATTTCTAAAAAAAACTCTTAATTATTGTGTTTTGAGAAAATATACGAATGAAATTACAGTAAATATACTCTATTTTTGTTTCAAATATTCTTGAACAATTTTTTCAGATAGTGATTCTGCAATTGTTTCTGCATCAGAATCTTCGTCACATTCTGCATTTGCAGTTATTTTTAAGGCAGTTTCTCCTGAATCTACATCAAACAAATTTATTTCAAGCTTTGCAGTTGGATATGTAATCGAGTAACCACCAGTAACAGTTACAGTAGAAGAACTAGAAGTGTACGGGTAGTAATAATAATCATCGTAGTAATATAGGTTTGTATAAGTAGTACGAGTTTCTTCAGGAACGTAAACAGTTTCATTAGAAGACGATATAACAGAAACATTTAGAATACAATCTATATCGTAATCAAGATATAGTTGTTTTAATTCAGATTTACTCATTTCAACAAATGGAGAAATGAGATCCAAACTGGAAACGGCAATTTTACCATTATCAGAAAATTCTTTTACTAATTCTTTTTCCATGGCCTTTCTGAATTCTTTATCTTCAGTATTACATGTGACTAATATTTTCTTATATTCAGAAATGTTAATTTTTGGATTAGCTAAACTACTAACTTTTGTACTGACACAACTTACAAACAAAGTAAGAAATAATAACATTGGTAAATAAATCTTTTTTCATAATTTCTCCTATATAAAAAGTTATGAGTAAAGCTTCAGCTTTAGAAATAACTTTTTAAGCTGTTTTGAAGAAAACAGCAGTAAAAAAAGTAAGTTTGCTAGGCAAAACTTATAAATCAACAGTGTTATTATATGATTGTTTATGTATTTTGTAAAAAATTTTCTCACTATTTCTGAAAAGAAATGAATTAAAATATTTCGCCCAATGCTTTAACAAGCATATCATCATCTGCTTTATCACGAACTGCAATTCTTATATACATTCCGTTTTCAAAGCATTTTTTTGATGACAAATCCTTTATGAATATATTGTATTTGCTAAGCAATGTCTCTGTCAATTCAGTAGCACTAACTTTTCCTGTAAGCCGGCACATCAAATAATTTGCCTCGCTTGGGAAAACTTCAAGCTCTTTGAATTTATTAAGCTCGAAAATAAAGCGATTTCTCTCTTCAACGATTGAATCGCAAGCAGAAATGTAAAGCTTTTTATACTTGTCATAAATCTGTAGGAAATATTCCGCAAAAGAATTTATGTTCCATATTGCATTTGTCTTTTTGATTATGGAAACAAAGCTATTGTTTGATGAAGCAAGTACTCCAAGCCTTAATCCTGGAACTCCATAACTCTTGCTTATTGATTTTATAACTAGAAGATTTTTATTTTCATCTAAAATCTTTTCATCGATTAATGTATACCTTTTTGGGCTGTCAGCAAAATCAATGAACGACTCATCAAATATCAAAGTGGCAGAAAGTGATGAAAGTTCTTTACAGAGTCTTAGAACATCGTCTTTGGAAAAGAAATGTCCTGAAGGATTATCTGGATTAATCAAGAGTACATAGTTTGCATTTGCACTTTTTACGGTTGATAAAATATCATCAACGGAATAAGAGAAATTTTTATCAACTGAAACAGGAACAGTTTTAGCTCCTGCAAACCTTTCTGGATATTCATTGAAAGTAGGATAAGGAATGGCAACAGTTCCTTCAACTGTTTTTCCCAATGATGAAATAAGTTCAGCCGCTCCGTTTCCCACAGCTATATGCTCTGGAAGGACATTGAATATTTTACCAGCAAGCAGGCTTTCCTGTGAAGCACCGCTTGGGTATGAAGTAAGTAGTGTCTGAAAACTGGAAGTCAATTCACTTACAAGCTGCTTTGGCGGAAAGTAAGGATTTACCAAATAGCAGAAGTCTTTAATCTGTGGAAATCTCCAGTAACCGCCATAACGTTTTTGCAACAGGCTTATTTTTTCCTTTGTATCGGCAAATTTATTCTCTGCAATAGAAAGGTCAGCAGGGTCGTCAATTTCGTACCAGTCCTCTCCACTTACAACAAAACCTTTTAGAGATGTTACAGAAAGAAAGGATAACACTTTTAAAACTTGCTCATAGTATTCGTTTTTTCCAAAGGCTTTCTGGTATGCTTCAAGAAACGGAATATAAAAGTTTGCAGAAAAATCCTTAGAAAACTTATATATGTTAACAGTCTTATAATACTGGTCAATATCGTTCCAATTAAAATGTGATTTATCCAAGATTCCTGTGATTTCATTTTTGTTATCTAGCAAGGTACAAGTTCCGTCCATCCAAGATTCAAAATGTGAAACAACCGCAAGATTCTTGTCCTTGCTTTTAATGAGATTTGAAATAATTGAAGGCTTGAAGATAAGATCGCTTTCAAGTAAAAGAGTGTCGTCATTTGCAAGCTCCTCTTTTGCGAGGAACAATGAGTAAATGTTATTTGTCTTGTCATAGACGGGATTTTCAATATACTCAATCTTCATGCCGTTCAAATTTGATGAATTGAATTTTTCGGAGATAAAGTTTTTTAGCACATTGCCCTTGTAGCCAATAACCATAACAAGCTTTGAAATATTATTTGCCACAAGCGACTCTATTGTATATTCAATAAGAGTTTTACCATTTATAGGAACCATACATTTTGTTCCTTCTGTTCTGCCCAAAGTGAACTTGGACTTTTTTGTAAAAGC
>JAAZCS010000213.1 GCA_012513125.1 Treponema sp.
ACTATGCAATATGTAAAATGTGATATTCAAACAATTTGTATGGGTCAAGCAGCAAGCATGGCAGCTATTTTGTTAGCAGGTGGAAAAGATGGAAAAAGGTTTGCATTACCATCCTCAAGAGTTATGATACACCAGCCTAGAATCAATGGAGATGGTATTCAAGGTCAAGAAAGTGATATTTCTATTCAAGCAAAAGAAATTCTTCGCTTAAAAAATTTATCTATTGAATATTTAGCTTCGCATACAAAAAAAACAATTGAAGAAGTAGCATCTGATATGGAAAGAGACTTTTTTATGTCTGCACAAAATGCGCTTAATTATGGAATTGTAGACCACGTAATGTTAAAAAGAAAATAATTGTCATTATTAGACTTATTTATTTCTTTTTTTTTAAGGATATTAATATGAAACTTTTTAATTCAAATGATTATACATGTTTTTTCTGCAATAAACCCGGTAGCAGCACAAAAAAGCTTATTCGGGGGCCATCAGGAGCCTATATTTGCGATAAATGTATAACTATTTGCCAAGATATGTTGGAAAGGCAATCTTCAGAGATAGCTCCTATAGAACTAGATGATGTCCCTACCCCAAAAGAATTCAAGAACTATCTTGATCAATATGTAATTGGACAGGATGATGCTAAAAAAGTTCTATCTGTAGCTGTATATAATCACTATAAACGTATGTCGATTTCAAAAATGGACACAAGTGATGATTCTGTAAAAATTGAGAAATCAAATATTTTACTGATTGGACCTGCAGGAAGCGGAAAAACACTTCTTGCAAAAACATTGGCTCAGAAACTCAACGTGCCTTTTGCAATAGCTGATGCAACAACACTTACAGAAGCTGGTTATGTTGGTGAAGATGTTGAAAACGTTTTGCTAAAATTGATTAACGCCGCAGATGGAAACGTTGAACTTGCAGAAAGAGGAATCATTTTTATTGATGAAATAGATAAAATCGCCAGAAAAAGCGAAAACATGTCAATAACAAGAGATGTTAGCGGAGAAGGCGTTCAACAGGCTCTATTAAAAATAATTGAAGGAACTGTTGCTAATGTTCCTCCTCAAGGTGGCAGAAAACATCCTAATCAAGAAATGATACAATTAGACACCACTAATATACTTTTTGTATTAGGTGGAGCTTTTGTCAATTTGGATAAAATTATAGAGCAAAGATTATCTGCTCACGCGATGGGTTTTGGTTCAAATGTTGGTCTAACAACTGAAACAGACAGAATGAACATGTTAAATCAAGTATCTCCAGATGATTTAGTAAAATTTGGACTTATACCTGAATTGATTGGTCGTATGCCTATAACAGTTGCACTAAAAGAATTAACAAAAGAAGATTTAGTTTCTATTCTTATTGAACCTAAAAATGCTATTACAAAACAATTCAAAGCTTCGTTTGAGTTAGATGATGTTGATCTTGTTTTTGAAAAAGAAGCAATTGAAGAAATTGCAGATGAAGCAATCCGACAAAAAACTGGTGCCCGAGGACTTAGAACAATAATTGAAAAAATGTTAATGGATGTTATGTTCGAAATTCCGAATATCAAGGAAAAATCACAATTTATAGTTACAAAAGATTTTGTATTAAATCGTAACAAAAAAAGTATTGATAACTTGATTCTTCCATTACCGACAGAATCAGTTTCATAACAAAAAAAAAGACGTTAGATTTTATTCTAGCGTCTTTTTTTTATATCTTTTATACTATTTTTTTTGAAAATTCAATTGTTTTTTCAACAGTTGAATCCCAACTAAATTTACTGGCTCTTTCTAATCCTTTTTCTACCATTGATTGTCGTAATTGTTTATCTTCTACAATTTTTACTAAACATTCTGTTATGTTTTCTACATTGTCAGAGTCAAAATATAACGGAACATCGCCACCAGCTTCAGGCAAGGCACCTTTTGAAGAACAAAGAACTGGTATTCCACAAGCCATTGCTTCCAAAATAGGCAAACCAACACCTTCATTCACTGACGGAAAAACACAAGCATCTGCTCCAGAATATAAACTTGGAAAACTTTCATGTGGGAAATATCCTGTTAGAAAAATATCGCTAGTAAAATCAGATTTAAATACAGCTTTATGTATTTCATTTGAATAATCACCATCACTACCAGCTAAAACAAGTCTATGAGGCAATCCTGTATTTTTTTTAAACTGCTCAAATGCCTTTATCAACTCAATATGTTTTTTATCAGGTCCTGACAATCTTGAACCATATATAAAATAAGGACGTTTAATTGAAAAAGGATTAATTTCAACATTATCAGAATCAATATCTAGTGCAGGATAAAATAGTTTATGATCTATTCCATTATAAATAACAGTTATTTTGTTTTCATCAACACCAAGAGCAATCAAATCATCTTTTATATATTTAGAAGCTGCAACAATAACTTGTATATTATTTAATCCTTTTTTTAATAACTTTTTACTAAAAAAATCCATAGATTCTATCTGTGTAGATAAAATGCTATTTACTACCGCAATTGATTTTGTTTTAAATTTAATTGGAAGAATTCTTTCAACAGCAGGATATAAAACCAAATCATAGTTTCTTTTATTTGTGAACTTTTTAGAACATGTATAATGCCATAATTTTTCATATTGTAAACTATCTGGTACAGAAACAGAAACAAAGTCTATCTCTTTATCTGATGAATATGTGTATCTATCTAATTCTGAACCAAATAATTCAAATTGATCTTCAGTCGACTGAGGTAAATTCGCTACAAAATATAAGAGGTAAGAACCTAGTCCTGAACGAGCGTGATCACATCCAAATGTATCAATTCCAATTTTCATAATGTATCCATATACTAATTTTTTATCTCCCATTATAGCAGTTTTATTTGATGTATGCTATATTTAAATAAAACATAGGAAAAATAATGGATACTACAAATTCTTTTACACTTTTATCTGAAAATATTCAGAATAGATTGAATAAATTAAATATAACTACCCCTACTCAAGTTCAAAATAAAATCATCCCAGAAATATTAGACAATAAGAATGTCATCTTTCAATCTGAAACAGGTACGGGAAAAACATTTGCATATCTTTTGCCATTAATTGAAAAATTAGAAAAGGACGAAGACAAGATTAAATTAAGAATTCTTGTTTTGGCACCGACCTTTGAACTAGCATCACAGATAAATTTAGCAGTAAAATCAATTACAGATAGAAAATCAGCACTAATAATTGGTGGTTCACCTCTAAAAAGACAAATCGAAACATTAAAAGAAAAACCACAAATTATCGTAGGAACTTGTGCAAGAATTGCTGAATTAATTCATCTTAAAAAAATTAAAATAAATTATTTAACTGCAACCATTTTTGACGAAACTGATAGGCTTGTAAAAAAGGAATCATTCGATGATACGGAACATATTAGAGAATTAATTCCAAAAGAGACACAAATTATCGCCTGTTCTGCAACACTAAATAAACAGACTAAAATTTTCTTTGCTGGGATTGAGAATGTTGTTATGCCAACTGAAAATATTCTTAAAAACAACATAACTCATTGGGCTATATTGGCTGAACAAAGGGATAAAATTGAAACATTACGAAAATTTATTGTAGCAGAAAATCCTGAAAAAGCTTTGATTTTTACATCAAGAGCAGATCAAGTAGAAAATATTTATTCAAAATTGACTTTCAAAAAGATTTCATGTCTTTCACTTCATTCAAAAGAAGACAAAAAAGACAGAAAAGCAGCAATCGATAAATTCAGAAGTGGTAAGATTTCCATACTAATAACAAGCGATTTAGCAGCAAGAGGTTTAGATATACAAAATATTACCCATGTAATTCAAATGGATTTACCTTCGGATGATGATTTTTTTATCCACAGAAGCGGAAGAACTGCAAGAGCCGGAAAAAAAGGAATCAATGTTGTTATCGGTGATGAACATGAAATGAGACATTTTGCACAATTGGAAAAACAACTTGGCATAACTGTTTATCCTAGAATGATTTATGACGGAAAAATTTCTGATCCAAATATACTAAATGAAAAAGAATAATCTTACTCTTATTGAAACATACTCTTAAAAAGAATATAATAAACAGAAATTTTTTTTCTTTGAGCTCATTTTACGAACGAGGATTTGTGTGTTTTTAAAAAGTCTAGATATATATGGTTTCAAATCTTTTGCTGATAAAACCCATATTGATTTTTCAGAAGGTATTACTGCTCTTTTAGGGCCTAATGGCTGTGGAAAAAGCAATGTAGTGGATGCAATAAAATGGGTTTTAGCAGAAAATAAATCAAAAAATTTACGTGCTGAAAAAATGGAAGACGTAATTTTTAATGGTACAGAACGCCGTTCACCACTAAATACAGCAGAAGTTACACTAACACTGTGTAATGATAATGGATTATTACCACTCGAAGCACCAGAAATAGCAATTAAAAGACGTTTATATAGATCTGGCGATCAAGAATATTTTATCAATAATAGACAAGCGGGTCCTACAGAAATTAGAAAGCTTTTTCTAGATACTGGCGTTGGAAAAGCTGCATATTCTGTAATGGAACAAGGAAAAATTGATCAAATTTTATCAAGTAAACCAGAAGACCGAAGATATCTTTTTGAAGAAGCTGCAGGCATTAGTAGAAGTAAAGCTGAATGTGCAGAAGCAGAAAGAGAACTTGAAAAAACAAGAATAAATCTTCAACAAATTGAAATAGCATTAACAGAAATCAAAAGACAATATGATACATTAAAGATTCAGGCAGAAAAAACTACAAAATACCGTCAAGTTAAAGACGAAATTTACAATCTTGAATTAGATATTACCTTATTAAAATTAAAAAGTTTTGTTCAAGACAAAGCTAAACATGAAGATGAATTAAAAACTGTTCAAATTAATCGAGATAAAGTTCGAAAAGAAATTGAAGAAATTAACAATACTATTTCTGAAAATATGGATAAAGTTCGTAATATGCAAGAAGAACTATATTCAAAACAAGCAGAACTTCTTTCTATCGGGCAAGAAAAAAATGGTAAAATGGAATTAATAAAGCAGTTTAATTCTAGAGAAAGTGAAATTAAAGAGAAAATAAACAGTCTTGAAATGCGTCAAAAAACAGTTCAAGACAGGATTGATAATCTTCAAGATGAAATTGACGAACAAAAAGCATCTCTTCACGAAAAAGCAAAACAAATTGAAGACACCAAACGAAATATTCAATCTTTTGAAAAAAACATCAATGATTCTAGCTTACAAATTGTTGAAAATGATAATTTAATTAAAAACTCAAAAGTTAAAACTCAAGAACTTGACAAAAATAGATTAGATTTACAAAAAGAATTAGCTTCAATTACAGATGACATTGTAAAGAATCTTGATGACCAATTGAAAAAATCTTCTTTTTCTGAAAAATCAATGAATGATTCAAAGGAAGATGTAGAAAGAGAAATAAATAAATTAAAAATA
>JAAZCS010000214.1 GCA_012513125.1 Treponema sp.
TGCCAACACGCCCTCTAAGCTGATGCAATTGGGCCATACCAAATCTATCAGCCTGTTCAATTACCATGCAAGTTGCATTTGGATTATCAACTCCAACTTCGATAACTGTTGTTGCAACAAGAATTTGAATCTTTCCATCATGAAAATCTTTCAAAATCTGATTTTGTGCTTCTTCTTCTACCCTTGAATGTATCAATCCACATTTAAATTCTGAATATATTTTTGAAAGATAAACAAACATTTCTTCAGCTGCTTTTATTTTTTTTGTAGATTCATCTTCTTCAAAACCAGTTTCAATTGCTGGATAAACAAAATAAGCTTGATGTCCTTTTTTCAGTTCTGTTCTAACAGCTTCATAGGCATTACCCTCATTCCCTTCTTTCACCAAGAATGTTTGAATTTCCTTTCTTCCATTTGGTTTTGTTCTAATTGATGAAATATCTAAATCACCAAAAACAGTCAATGCAAGCGATTGCGGGATTGGCGTTGCACTCATCATCAAAACATGCGGTTCTAAAACAAGATTTCCATTTTCAGTTTTTCGGCCTTTTTGAATAATCGCTTGTCTTTGCAAAACTCCAAAACGATGCTGTTCATCTATCACCACAAGCTGTAAATCATTATAAATAACCCCAGATGAAAACAAAGCATGAGTTCCAACAATTATATCAATATCACCTTTTTTCAAGGCACTTAACAGATTATTTCTTTCTTTTGATTTTACATTTCCAGTTAGAAAAGCGGTTCTTACGCCTAAATCGGCAACTTGCCTAAAAATAGTTTCGGCGTGCTGTAAAGCCAGAATTTCTGTTGGTGCCATAAATGCACACTGTCCTTTCCAGCTTATTACACGTAAACATAAAAAAATAGCGACTAGTGTTTTTCCAGAACCGACATCACCTTGAAGCAATCTATTCATCGTAAAAACATTTTGAACTTCATGATTCCAAGCACAAACTCTTTGTCTATAACCTGTGTCAATTTCCCCATTCATTTCAAAAATTACTTTACGCTGATCATCAGTTAGTTCAAAAGGCAATTTTTCAAAGAACTTTTTTTCTAAAGGAGAAAGAGATGCTTCAAAATCCTCTTTTGTAACCGTTTGATTCTGTTCAATTTTTATTTGTTCAACTAAATCAATATTTTCACTTGGAAGTTTTCCACGATGTTTTAATGAACGCTCAACAATAACTTTTTGAAGATTATACAATTCCTCATAAGAAAGAGTTTTTCTTGCAGCATCAATTTCAGCCTGATTTTTTGGATTATGAATTAATTCTATCGCCTTTTGCTTTGAAAGAAGATTTCTTTTTTTTAAAATGTTTTCAGGGATTTCATTTTCTATTCCATTTAAATATTGAGAAACTGCATTTGTCATAATCTTATTAATTATTTTTTGAGATACACCCTCTGTAAGCCTATAAAGAGGATATATCCGGCAATCAGTTAATGGAAGCTGAGAGAGATTGATTTTTGACGTATCAGAATTATTAATATCAATTCCCAGTTTTTCAAGATTGACTACATTAGCTTCAAAAGAAGAACTTTGAACAGTACCGTATTTTTCTTCAAAATGACCAGAAACAAGAATTATTGAACCAATAGTCAAAACTCTTTCTAAAAAAGCTCGGTTAAAACAAATTAATTCGGCAAATCCGGTATTGTCAGTTATCTTAATTTTTAATGTTTTCATTCGTCCATAACCGAACCATTCGTGAGAAATAACTCTTGCTACTGTATGGACTTTTTTTTGCTGATAAAAATGACTTATTGATATTCTCGCTGTTCTATCTTCATAATCTTTTGGATAATATTGAAGTAAATCACAAACAGAAAAAATGTTTAATCGAGAAAAAGCTTTTGTTAGGGTCGGTCCTACTCCATTTATGTCTGAAATAGGAGCTTTTATATCAGCTAATTTCAATTTCCACTATTAAAACGGTATTGCGTAACACAAGTTCACTAAAATTCCAATAAGGAATCTTCCAAGTAATAAGAATACAGCCAGAACAATTGCAGAAATAACGATTGATTTTGTATATGTCATATTTCCCTTAAAAAAAGTTTTTGCAACTTTATAAGAAATGTTTCCCAAGATTTGATCCAGCTGACTCCATCCTGAATATTCAGAAGTTTTATTTTTATTAACAAGCAATACGATTAATCTTATGACAAATAAAATCAAAAGTAATGATCCAAGTGAAGAAATTACATTCCACAACATATAAATAACAGAGGCTAGAATTCCACCAAAGTAGATTCGCCCAGTTTTTGTTATTCCACTTAAAACTGAAGAAATTATCGACAACAAACCAATTGAAATCATTGGTGAAAAATCAATATTTCCAAAACGTAAAAATGGAATATTTGAAAACAAATTCATAAAAGGATCGCAGATTGCCGAAATAAAGCGACCAAAAGCTGTGAACTTAACACCAGGTATCCAAGATAAAATAATATCAACAAAACACAGCATCGTATAAAGTGCCACAACAGCCGATAAAAGGGATAAAATTGTAGTTACCATAAAAACTCCAAAGAAATTAGTTTATTCTGTCCATACTTCTTTTACATAAGGCATGGTGCGTAATTGAGATAAAACATCATCTGTGCAAGAAACTGCCATTTGGTCATTTCCTTTAACAACAAAAGGTTTTTTATCTACATTCATATGAAAATATACTGAACAATTGCCTGATTTATCAAATAAAAAATCACGTAAATGTGCAATTTCTACAGCTTCGCTAAAACTTGAATCCATCATAATATGAACGCTTTGTATTGAATGCAATTCCAATTCTTCAGTATTGCATAATTCTTTTACAAGCAAAGACGGGGTATCTCTTGAACCATCAACAGTTCCCTTAAACGCATAAATTCCATTATCGTGAATTTGCAGGCGTAAAGTAGCCCATACTTCAGGAAAGAATGTACAATCCAAAGTACCTTCATAATCTTCTAATTTTGCAAACGCCATATCCTTACCTGTTTTAGTATGAATAACACGTAATGAAGAAAGCATACCAAGTGCAGTATACACTTTTCCAGCATCTTTTAATTGCCAGAATTTAGCTCCGCTTGCAACCAATGCATCTTTTTCGGCTTTTGATTCAGCTGCAACCCGAGACATATTTGATGATTTCAAATTTACTGCCTTTGAAATAGCTTTTTTATAATCATCTAGCGGGTGCCCACTTACATAGCAGCCAATACATTCCATTTCCATATTAAGAAGATCCATTCGTGGCAAATTTTCTACTTGAATAAAAACAAAATCTGTATAGGTTGACTCCTCTTCTCCAATATCACTAAAAAGATCTCCCTGATTGCTATTCTTACTTGATTGAATTTCTATAGCATAAGAAATAGCTGCTTCCATATTTCTAAGCAATGTTGGGCGATTTAGATTTAATCCTTCACTTTCTCCAGTATGTTCAAAGGCACCTGTTCTGATTAACACTTCAATAGCCTTTTTATTTACTAATATTTTTCCCTCAGAATCAGTTTTTACGCCTGCCCTTTTCAAAAAATCCATAAATGATTTATACGGACCATTCTCCTTTCGCTCTTCAATTATTGCCAAAGCAGCAGCCTCGCCCATTCCTTTGATTCCCATTAGTCCGAATACGATTTTTCCATCAACAACATCAAAAACAACATCAGAACGGTTTACATCAGGCGGATCTACTTCAAGCCCCATCGCCCTTCCTTATGCAATATATTCAGGAAGTTTATCAGTTGTAGAAATTTCATTTGTTAAGTTTGCAGCAATAAATTCGGCTGGAAAATGTACCTTTAAATATCCAGTTCTGTATGCAACTACTGAATAAGCGGCGGCATGAGATTTATTAAATCCATAACCCGCAAAAGGAACCATAATATCAAAGATTTTATCAGCATGTTCTTCAGTGAAACCGTTTTTTATTGCACCTTCAATAAATTCCTTTTTCTTGCCCATCAAGACTTCTTTTTTCTTTTTTCCCATGGCTCTTCGAAGCATATCTGCACCACCAAGAGAAAAACCTGCAATTTTCTGAGCAACTTGCATAACCTGTTCCTGATAAACCATTACTCCATAAGTTTCTTTCAAAATTCCTTCCAAACAAGGATCTGGATAATGAACATTTTCAGGATGCAATTTTCCATCAATATATTGAGGAATATAATCCATAGGACCTGGCCGATACAATGCATTTAAGGCAACAAGTTCTTCAATCTTTCTTGGTTTAGCTTGTTTTAAAATCTTTTGCATTCCAGGACTTTCAAACTGGAATATAGCAACCGCGTCTCCCCTACAGAACAAATCAAAAGTTTCTTTATCGTCTATTGGAATATCACGTTCAGCAAAGAAATTTTCAAAACCAGGACGTTTATGAATTATTTTTTCGGCATATTTTATCAGTGTAAGAGTCTTCAACCCCAAATAGTCCATTTTTACAAGACCACATGGTTCAATAATATCCATTGTATATTGAACAGCAACCTTTCCTGTTTTTGAATCTTTATAAACTGGTGCCCATTCAGGCAAAACTGACTTTCCTATAACAATTCCAGAAGCATGAAGCCCCGTATTTTTTGTTACATTCTCTAATTTAAAAGCCAATTCAAATAACTTTTTATATTTCGGATCATCTTTATATGGAAGAAGTTGACCATTATCAGGATTTTTATCATCAGGAGGAGTAAAAGCATCTTTTAATTTTGCTTTCGGATTATTTGGTATTGCCTTTTTCAGCATATTGACATCACTTAATGTAATTCCAAGAACTCTACCAACATCTGCTAAAGCATTTTTTGCTTTTAGTGTACCAAAAGTGATGATATGTCCAACTTGTTCATCGCCTTAATGATCGCGCGTATATTGAATTACCCGTTGACGTCCTTCGAAACACATATCAACATCAAAATCAGGCATACTTACACGTTCAGGATTTAAGAATCGTTCAAAAATTAAATTATACTTGAACGGATCAATATCAGTAATTGTCATCGCATAGGCAACCAAAGAACCTGCTCCAGAACCACGACCCGGTCCTATTGGAACATCATGTGTTTTTGACCAGTTAATAAAATCCCAAACAATTAAAAAATAACCAGAGAAACCCATCTGAAAAATAATGCCTAGTTCATACATGGCTCTTTTTACAATTTCAGGAGTGACTGTTCCATATCGCTTTTTCAAACCGTTTTCGACTAAATGAAGAACATATGCATCTTGAGTAACAAATTCTTTTGGAATTTGATAAACAGGAAGACAATCTTTCAACTCTTGTGTTTTATATTGCGGAATCACAAGATTGCACATTTGAGCAACTCTCATTGTGTTGTCTATCAATTCTGGATAATCTGGGAACAACATTCGCATTTCGTTTTCTGTTTTTAAATAGAACGAATCATTTGCAAATTTCATTCTGTCTGTATCAGTAATAAGCCTTTTTGTTCCTATACACAAAAGTGCATCTTGAGCTTCAGCATCATCTTGGTTTGCATAATGAATATCATTTGTCACAACCATAGGGATATCAAGTTTTTTTGCCAATGCGATTAATTTTGGAGCCACATAACGCTCTTCTTTTATTGCATGATCTTGAACTTCTATAAAATAGTTTTCTTTTCCAAATAAGTTCTGATATTTTAAAGCAAGTTCTTCAGCACCTTTATCATCATCCGCGAGCAAAGCCTGAGGAAGTTCACCAGCAACACAAGCTGACAAACAAATCAAACCCTCATGATATTTTTCCAAAAGTTCAAAATCAATTCTTGGCTTGTAATACAAACCTTCGGTAAAAGCTAAAGAAGATAACCAACATAAGTTTTTATAACCTTCTGCATTTTTACAAAGCAAAATCAGATGGTAATTATATTTTTTGTGCATTGTTTGTTCAGAATATCTAGTAGGATTTTTCTCTTTTCTACTACCTTCCGATACATAGAATTCCTCGCCACAAATTGGATTAATTTTGTTTACATGACATAAATGTTCAAAATTCAAAACTCCAAACATATTTCCATGGTCAGTTAGAGCTAAAGCCTTCATATTTAAGCTTTTTGCCTTTGCAACAAGAGTGTCTAATTTTGAACATCCATCCAAAAGTGAATAATCAGAGTGAACATGAAGATGAACAAATTTTGATTCCGGAGTCCCTTCTGGAGCATCAGGAAATTCATGATAATCGGCCATTTTTTTAATCCTATTTAGAATAATTATAACATAAAAAAGAGAGTCTTAAAATAGTTTAAGACTCTCTTAAAAAAATTGAGGAGGAGGTTAGTTCTTCATTGACTTCGTTAGAAATAACAATGAATATAATAAAAAGTTACAATTTAAATTCATTTAAATCATTTAAAAGCATATTTAAACTGGACTTTGTATCATTTGTTGAAGATGTAGTTACAGAAACCGCATCAGAAATCTGCTGAGCAAATAAGTTTATCTGCTGCATACTTTCATTTATTGACTGAGTTACTTCACTAAGATTCTTCATCTCAGTTACAATTTGTTCACCACCGAGCAACATTTCTGAAGATCCATTTTTTACAAGGTTTGTTGATTCATTAATTGAATGCATAGCTTCAAGAACCTGTTGGTTACCAGAATTCTGTTCATCCATTGCATTGGCAATTACAGTTTCTTGATTGCGGACTTTCTGAGATAACTCATAAATATTCAGGAACACATTTTGAACCTGTTTAATATCATTTGTAATATTCAAAATAGAATCAGAAAGCGACTTCAAACTATCATCAATCGATTTACTTTGTGAAGTAGACTGTTCTGCTAATTTTCTAATTTCTTCTGCAACAACAGCGAAACCTTTTCCAGCTTCACCAGCGTGAGCAGATTCAATGGCAGCATTCATAGCAAGCAAATTAGTTCTGCTGGCAATATTTTGAATAATGCTACTTGCCTGCAAAATTCCTTCAGATTGTTTTAATACGTTTCCAGCTGTATCAACAGCAACTTTTACAGTTTTTTGACCTTTATCAGAAGCGTCACTCAAAAGCGATACAGTCTCAGAGTTTTTTGCAAGAATCTGTGTAACACTACCAATATTTGCAACCATTTCTTCAACAGCGGCAGAAGATTGTGTAACTCCAGAAGCCTGAGTTTCAATAGCAGTATTTAATTCACGAATTGTATTCATAATCTGTTCAACAGATGCATTTGATTCTTGAACACCAGCTGCCTGATTTGACATCTCGTTCTTTACAGTTTCAATTGCTCCTGAAATATTAATTACATTTGATTTGGTAACATCCATATTTGAAACCAAATCATCAGAATGCCTTACAGTTTTCTTAGTTGATTCCATGATATTTTTTATTAGGTTAGTAGTTGTTTTTTTCATGTTATTAACATCCATTACAATCAAGCCTAATTCAGAACGGTTAGTTGGAAGCATATCATCAACATTATATTGTTTATTAACTAAATTAGCAGTTAATTCCTGAATGCCATCAATTACATGCTTTACATCAAGAACGAGTGAAAGTGCTATATAAATTGCAAATCCCATCGAAAAAACAATTATTGGTGCTAATTTGCTTAACATATAACCAGTTCCCCTTGCAAGGATTCCAGGCTGAAGCGAAACAGTCACAACAAGACCTGCAAAACTTAAGAAAGAGAAGAAAATAACAGAGAAGAATCTTGAAGTAATATTCATTGACATCTGTTCTCTTGAGAATACAATTTTCGGAATTCCCTTTTCAATTGTTTTCATCATTAAAACATACATTAAAAGTTCAAAGTCAAAAGCTATTGAAAAAGAAAAAACTGGCATTGAAATTAAATTTATTTCACCACCAAAACTTGCAGGAGATAGATTATTTATTTTTAATACATAATTTACAACGAATCCAAATAACAATGCACAACCAACTGGAATAATAATATTAATATTGTAGAGCAATTTTAGTTTCTTATTAAATTCAGGAACAGACTCTTCATTTCCATCAAAAGACTTAACAAGCTTACGAATAAAATAAGCAATAACTACACCAGCAAATATTTCAAGGAAAGCAAAAGCTGCAACCAATGGACTTGATATTACGGCTATACATTCCTGTACTGTAAACAAACCAATAACTACAGAAGCAGGTCCCCAAAACAGCACTGGCAAAACGCAAACACCTGCACTGAAAAGATATCCCCAGAAAGATACAGATGTTTTGATTTTTTCATTCATAAAAAACCTTCCTAATAAAATAACAGAAATTATTTCTATATATATAACTTTTATTTTACACCGTTAATCACTTTTTTTCACTACTTTTTTTATTATTATTAATTATTTATTAATAAAATCACTATTTCTTAATTTTTTCCCATTTTATATTTACGTTGATACAAGAACAAAATTTCACTATAATTTTAGTATTTGAAATTTAATTCGTAATATAAAACATACAAAGAGGTATAAAATGTCAGATGAAGTCAGAGTAAGATACGCACCGTCACCAACAGGAATGCAGCATATCGGAGGAGTTAGAACAGCTCTTTTCAACTATTTATTTGCACATTCACAAGGCGGAAAATTCATTCTTAGATTGGAAGATACAGATCGCACCAGATACGATGAAAAATATGTACAAAATCTTTATGACACTATGGCTTGGCTTGGGCTTGATTGGGACGAAGGTGGAAAAAAAGGTGGCAAATATGGTCCTTATGTTCAATCAGAAAGATTTGACTTATATAAAAAATATGCTTATGAACTAGTAGAAAAAGGTGAAGCTTATTTCTGTTTCTGTGATTCTGAACGTCTTGAAAGAATCAGAAAGATTCAAACAGAAAACAAAATGGCTCCAGGATATGATAGAAACTGTCGTCATCTTACAGCAGAAGAAATCAAAGAAAATCTTGATGCAAAAAAACCTTATGTAATCCGCTTAAAAGTTCCTATGGAAGGAGTTACAAAGTTCCACGATCATCTTTTGGGTGATATTGAATGGAAGAATGAAGATATTTCCCCAGATCCAGTTTTGCTTAAAAGCGATGGATTTCCAACATATCATCTTGCTAATATCGTTGATGATCATTTTATGAAGATAACTCATGTTATGCGCGCACAAGAATGGATTCCGTCCACTCCTCTTCACGTTCAAATGTACAGAGCTTTCGGTTGGGAACACCCAGAATTCTGCCATCTTCCTATGGTAAATGGAAAAGATGGACAAAAACTTTCTAAAAGACACGGTGCCACATCTGTAAATGAATTCAGAGCAAGAGGATATTTGCCAACTGCTATAATCAATTATGTATCAATGCTCGGATGTTCTTATATTGACGGACAAGATATTTATTCATTGGAAGAACTTGCAAAAAACTTTAAATTGGAACATTTGAATAAATCACCAGCCGTTTTTGACTACAAAAAATTGGAATGGTACAACGGTCAATATATCAGAATGATGTCTGCTGAAGAACTTTACAAATGGACTTTACCTTTCATAACAAAAACTGGAGATGCCGCATTAGATATAAATGTTTCTGATGAATTCCCAGCTCCTCACGTTGGTCCAGAATATTCAGGTGTAAAATTGAACGAAAAAGGCGAACCTGTCTGTGTTGATGAATCAATGAATATGACTAGCGAAGAAGTTCAAAAAACACTTTTGGGATTGATGCCATTAATTCAAGAAAGATTACACTTTCTAACTGACGCCGCAGAAATGGTTCACTTTATGTTTACAGAACCGACAGTTCCCCCTGTTGACCAAATAATTCCGAAAAAAATTGACGCTGCAAAAACTAAAGAAGTTTTAATCGCTGCAAAAGATTTTGTAAGTCAAGTATTTGGTAAAACACATGAAGAGGCAGAAGCACTCGCAAAAGAAACAGCAGAATAATTGGAAATTAAACTAGGCGACTTCATGATGCCAATCAGAATGGCCGTTACAGGAAGCAGAGTATCACCTCCATTAATTGGTTCAATTATGATTCTAGGAAAAGAAAAATGCATTTCTAGAATAAACAAGACACTTGAAAAATTCTAAATAAAAAAGAGGAAATATGGCAGAATTAACAATGAAAGCATTAACCATGGAAAGGCTAAAAATTCGTAAAGAAAATCCAATCCGTGCAAATGTACTATTAATGCTTGTGGACGCAGTAAAATCTGTTACTATTGATGAACGCAGAAGCGAAACTCCTGCTGATTTTGGAAAAGCTGCAAGAAAAATGCAAGCTGAAATCCAAAACACAATTTTAGAATACAAAAAAGGCAATGCTGACACTTCTGAATTAGAAACAGAACTAAAAGAGATTGAACCTTTCTTGCCGAAAATGATGAGTGAATCTGAAATGGAAAAAATTGTTAAGAATATTATAGATGAACTTCCAGAATCAGATAGAGTATTAAAAAAAATCATGCCAAAACTCAAGAATATTGAAGGATTTGACATGAAAGCCGCAAAAGACTTAATCAACAAAGTTCTTAGCTAGTCCAGATATAACGGCATTTACCTATCAAAGTATTTGACTATTTTGTAAGTGCCGTTATAAATTTTTGCCTTATCATTGCTCAATATGCAATTGATATTTGTTATTAGAATATCATCATCTTCAATCATTGTTCTTAAAACCAATTTCAGTTCATCTATTTTAGAAATCTCTCTAGTTCCACTACCAATCTCTGAACCACGTATTGCACCCCACGCCTCATGATTCCCCACTCTTTGAATAAATATTTTTGGAATTGGATAAAATGACAATTCACTTGGTTTTGTAATCATTACATCACATTCACGAATCAAAAGATTTGTCGTATAAACGGCTGCAAAAAAATCTTGATGGAAGAAAACATGAATGCCAGAAATATCAGAATCTTTTAAACCGTCAATAAATATCTTTGAAAATTCCCAGTTTGAATGTAATTTATAATCAATTGAGTTTTTATCAAATTCTTTTTTTAACGAAAACCAGCTATCTTTATTATCTCCCATATTAATTAGCAACGTTGCTCTTCCATTTTCAGTATATTTTTTGCAATATTTTACTATTTCAAAAAAGATTTTACCTTGAGCACCTGCTCCTCCAATTGTCAAAAGAAATCTTTTTGCTCTGTGATTCTTTATTCTTTCCAGTCGGCGTTTGCAATCATCCTTTAAATTTGCCTCAATTTCGTAATCAATATAATGACCTGCTAAAAATATTTTTTCTTTTGGCAAAGCATTTTGAATGGGATATCCTTTTTCCATTCCAGAAAAAGTTCTATATCCAATAAAAGAGGATGGAGATTGAACACAATGAATAGACCCTTCAACAAGCCAAAAAGCCAATGGTAGGTTGTCCGGTATCATACTTATTACTTTTTTGTTTCCAGCCAAAACAGCTGCGTGCCCAACCCAAGGATGAGCGGCAATTATCGGTATATTTTTGGGTACATTTGCAAACACTGGAGAAAACAATTTAGAGATGTTTCGTTGAATTATACAACTATCAAGGCCAGCATTTATATTTGAAGTAACTTTTTCCCAAACATGTTCATTAAACCATTTTGAGCGCTGTGAAAATCGTGAAAGACTACTGTAGTAATTATCAAGAAACTTGACTGTTTTTCCAATATTATTTTTAAAGGAACGCAAATCCAATAAATATGTATGGATTCCCAAACTATGAGCCGCAGAAGCAATAGCTATCGCTATTCGCCAATGTCCAAAACCCATACGAATTGTGCCAATTATTATCGATTTTTTTTCAGAAATTTCTTCATAATCATACAACTTTCCCGTTTCATTATTCTGCATTGCAGAAATATCAGAGCGTTCTACTAAAGTTAGTACATCAAAAGTCTTATATGCTTCACCTTTTGGAATAGCCACTAAATCCAATGATTGTATTGTGTTTCCAAAAATTCTTTTTACAAAATGATTAATTATCTTTGCCGAAAGAAGTGACCACTTTGAGATTTTATTTCCAAAAGGAGATTCATAATCACTATTTAAATTCATATAACTATAATATCACCCATTTTGCAGAATTATTTGTTATTTTAACTAAATCGATATAAAATTAAGTTATATTTATTTTATTCTGTTCTTTCATGAACATTATGATTAAGAGGTTTTTATGAAAAAATATGTTAGCCTTTCTTTTGACGATGGACCTTCTTCCGATTCAACTATGAACGATATGTTAAACGTGTTGGAGCACTATCAAATTAAAGCTTCATTTTATTTAATTGGTAATAAAATCAATGAAAAAAACACAAAAGTGATTAAAAGAGCTTTTGATATGGGCTGTGACATTCAAAATCATTCTTGGACACAATCTGATATGACAAAATTTTCTATTGATGAAATAAAAAATGAATATGCAAAAACTGATGACGCAATAATCAATATTACAGGAAAACGTCCAGAATATTTCAGACCACCATATATTGCAGTATCATATGAAATGTATGACGCGATAAAAGTTCCATTTATTTGTGGAAAAGGTTGCGAAGATTGGCTTCCTGAAGTATCAGCAGATGATAGATGCAACAGAATGCTTCAAATGGCAGAAGATGGAACAAT
This sequence comes from Treponema sp., assembly GCA_012513125.1. Lineage (GTDB taxonomy): Bacteria > Spirochaetota > Spirochaetia > Treponematales > Treponemataceae > Treponema_D. The sequence goes on from JAAZCS010000214.1 coordinate 12,523, forward strand.
CTTTCTTCTTCACGTTATGGAAGGCAATCAAAACACTGTAAAAGCAGTTGATACTGTTGTTCCTTTATTATTAGAACGAGGATATGAATTTGTTACTGTTCCAGAACTTTTCAAATTAAAGGGAATTAATCCAAACAAAGAACACAGCTTATGGGATGTTGTAAAAGATAACTACAAAAACAACACTTTTCCAAGATAATATTGAATTTTTATTGCAGTAACTTCTCAATTATGTTATATTTTCTGAATAATTATACAATTGGAGTGCATATATATACACAAAATGTCTAAAGAAATTAATTTTATTGAAGGTGGTGTAACAGCTCCTTTAGGATTTGTGGCAAATGGTATACTTTGTCATATTAAAGAAAGTAGAAAAACTAATGACACGGCATTGATTTATTCAGAAAAAATCTGCAATGCAGCAGGTGTATTTACACAAAATACTGTTCAGGCTGAAAGTGTAAAAATTTCAAAAAAGCATCTAATTGATGGAAAAGCTCAGGCGATTATCTCTATCAGTGGAAATGCGAATGCCTGCACTGGCGAACAAGGTGCAAAGAATGCTTATCGAATGGCTGAATGTTCTGCTATTGAACTTGGAATTTCTACTGAAGATGTAATTGTATATTCAACTGGTGTAATAGGAAAACAACTTGATGTTTCAAAAGTTGAAAAAAATATTAAAACTTTAACAAGCGGACTATCAAAAGAAGGTCATAAAGAAGCTAGAATCGCAATAATGACAACAGACACTCATTTCAAAGAATGTGCTGTCGAATTCCAGCTTGACGGAAAAACAATTCACATGGGAACAATGTGCAAAGGTTCTGGAATGATTCACATCAACATGGGAACAATGCTGAGTATTATTACAACAGACTGTGCAATCAATTCTAAAATGCTTTCAAAGGCACTTCATGAATCAATATTGGGAACATACAATTGTGTTTCTGTTGATGGCGACACTTCTACAAACGATTCGCTCACAATTCTTGCCAACGGTCTTGCAGAAAACAAAGAAATCACTTGTGAAAATGAAGACTATTTCTTATTTCTTGAAGCATTAAATAAAATGAACACTGTTATGGCAAAAAAAATTGCCGCTGATGGAGAGGGTGCAACTAGATTAGTTGAATGTAATGTTACTGGTGCCACCTCAACAGAAAGTGCTAGAAAACTTGCAAAAGAAGTCATATGCTCATCACTCGTAAAGGCAATGATTTTTGGACATGATGCAAATTTTGGACGCATTTTATGTGCCATGGGTTATAGTGGCATCGACTTTGATCCAAACAAAACAAATATTTACTTTACAAGCAAATCAAATGCAACACGTTTCTTTGACCCAACAGTCAGCTACAGTGTTCACGGAGAAAATACAATACAAGTTTACAAAAATGGTGTTCCTTTAGATTTTGATGAAGAATTGGCAACAAAAGTATTGAGTGCTGAATCTGTTGAAATTTTAATTGAATGTGCTGACGGAAACTGCAATGGAACAGCTTGGGGCTGCGACTTAACTTACGATTATGTAAAAATCAACGGAGACTATAGAACATGAGTGGCGAATTAGAAGCATTAAAAATAATAAATCAAGATTTTTCTTCTCTTAGCAGTGAACAATGGTCTGAAGTATTAGTTCAAACATTACCATATTTTAAGAAATGGTGTGGAAAAGTCGTTGTAGTAAAATACGGCGGAAATGCAATGCTTAATGAAGAATTGAAATGTGCTGTAATGGAAGATATTGTTCTCTTGAGTACTATCGGAATAAAAGTAGTTTTAGTTCATGGTGGTGGTCCGGAAATAAACCACATGCTAGAACGAGTTGGCAAAGAATCAAAGTTTATTGATGGACTACGCTACACTGATTCTGAAACTATGGAAA
>JAAZCS010000215.1 GCA_012513125.1 Treponema sp.
TATAATTAATCATTTTTACTTTTATTTTTAGTTATATACTAGTATTTTACTTATTTGACTTATTTCAGTTTTGTGTTTATTATTTTAATAATAACATGAAAAATATTGAAAAATTAGAAAAAGAAACAAACAGGGATTACGCTTTTAGAGTTATGAGAAACAATATTGTTAATCTTGAACTAACCCCTGGAAGTATGCTCAGTGAACAAGACATTGCAGAAGAGTTACACCTATCTCGCACTCCTGTTCATGAAGCTTTACAAGAATTAGCAAGAACCACAATTATAGAAATTTTGCCACAAAAAGGTAGTCTTGTAAGTTTAGTAGATATGAACAAAGTTGATGAAGCTGTATTTCTTCGCTCTACTATAGAATCTGCAATAACAGAAGAAGCGTGCAAAATAGCAACAGAAGAAGATATTCGTAGTCTAGAAGAAAACATAAGTCTTCAGGATTTTTATCATGATCAAAATTCAATTGATAAAATTATGGAATTAGACAACGCTTTTCATGAAAAAATGTACAAGATTACAAATAAGATGCAATGCCATTATGTAGTAAAACTGATGAACATTCATTATGACAGATTCAGAGAAATGAAATTGCATGCACTCGAAAACAAGCCAATAATTGATGAACATAAAGAGATTCTTCAGACCTTTATCCAAAAAAATCCAAAAAAAGCAAAAGAACTTGTTTTATCACATATCAACAGACTTTATATTGATGAAAAAGAAATAAGAAGTAAATATCCGACATTTTTTTTATAAATTTACATTTTGATAGTTGACACTATTTTCACTTTACTATAATATTAAATACATCACGCGGGCGTAGCGAAGCTGGTTATCGCGCTGGCCTGTCACGCCGGAGATCACGGGGTCGAGCCCCGTCGCTCGCGCATAACCTTCCAATCATTTGGAAGGTTTTTTTTTATCTAAACAAATAATCGGGCAATAGCGCAGTTGGTAGCGCGCAACGTTCGGGACGTTGAGGTCGCTGGTTCGAATCCAGTTTGCCCGAATAAACAAATAATTCTGCTACATACAATTTCACACAAAATGATTTTTATTCCATATTTACAATATTTTTTATAAATTATATTTATTTAAGGATTTTCCCCGTAGGTTAAACGTTTTACTTTTTCCATTTCCAGATTTATACTTGAATAAACATATTTAGTTGGAGATAAAAATGAAACATAAAAACAAACTTTTCTACATTATTTTTTGTTTAGCAATTTTTACAGTAATAGGAGAAACAAAAGAAATGAATGGTAACAATGAAAATCAAAGAAATCAAATTGACGAAGCTATAAGAATGGAACACAAAGAAATTACAAACATGAATAGCATTCCAAGCAATTATCTTTTGGACTGTCCACAAAGTGGAACAATTAAAACAATCGTATACGATTCCAAAGACTACACAAACGATAATTCTACAATTACAAAAAAAGCGAATATCTATTTACCATATAATTATGACAAATCTAAAAAATATTCAGTTCTATTTCTTTTGCATGGAATTGGAGGAACTGAAGATGAATGGGGTATGTGCGGTAATGCTTCTCGTGTAAAAAAAATGATGGATAATTTAATTTATAACAAGAAGATTGAACCATTTATAATCGTAACTCCTAATGGAAGATCATGCAAAGATTGTTATAACATTTCTTTTGATAATGCCCCTTCTTTTTATAATTTCGGCAAAGAATTTAGAAATGATTTACTACCCTACATTCAAAAAA
>JAAZCS010000216.1 GCA_012513125.1 Treponema sp.
GCCCCGTAACATAACCAATATTTGTCACTTTTGAAACAAGACTTTGCAAATTCTGAGTAATTGATTCACTTAAATAATCTAAACCAGAAATTTCATAATTAAAAATAGACTTCTGAACATTAACAGGAAGAATTCTGAATTTGTCATTTTGTTCAATAATTAAGCCAAGAGCTGCATTTTGAATAGTTCCATTTGAATCTTTAAACTGAATTCCCTGAATTCCATATTTTTCAATTAAGGCAGGAACTTCATCAGACAATGGATGAACTACTTTATAATTTAAGCAATTCATATTCATCTTATTTGCATCTTCAATTGATTTTTCAACGATAGATTCCAAATCGTCAGTTCCTTGTATTCCAAAAAGCTTTAATGATTCACTTACATACAAAGTGACATCGATTTTTTCTTCTGCTTTCAAAGAAGAAAGTGCATCAAGAGTTCCAATCATTTTTGTTATTGTTGAAGTGAATTTATATTCAAATCCATCAGAATTTGTAATTCCGTCAATAACTTCAACACTATCGCCATAAGTGAGAACTAGGCCCATATAAACTTGCTTGAATCCAACTTCATTATTTTTGATTTCTTGAATCTGAATTTTATTCAATCCATAATCCATGGCAAGCTGAACATTATCTTTTTTTGACAAATCTACGTTTATCAATGAAAAATTCTTATTTGCAGCCCCCTTATATTCTGACAATAAATCTTTTACATACAAAGCCGTGCTACTGTATGGAGAAGGTAGATTTTCATCAAAAAAAACTCTAACAGACAAAGGCGACTCTAGATTTTTAACAAGAACTTTGCTTCCCTTTGAAAGAGAATATGATTTTGTCTTCGTTAAATCTATACGAGCAAAAGAGTTATAACCAGCAATATTTATCAAAACCAATAACAAAATAAATAAAATAAAATCACTTGATGGACTTTTAATCCAATTTAAAAATTTTTTCACAATATTCCCCTAAACCTTTTATTCCTTTGAAACTTTATTCGCTTTAACTGTTAAAGTGATAAATAAAGCTGTAAGAGAAATGAAATATAACAAATCTCGAGTATCAATAATTCCTTTTGAAATTGATGTAAAATGTGAACTAGCTGACAAATAGCTAATAAAGCTTACAATCGAAGAAGGCAAAAAGATTAAGAAAGTATCTATCATTGTTAGTGCAATACAAATTAGCCATGCTGTAAAAAAGGAAATAATTTGATTTTTTGTAATTGAAGAGGCAAATATTCCTATTGAAGAAAAACATGCACTTAAAAAAATCAAACCAATATAGCCACCAATTATCGGACCGTAATCAGGTTTTCCAAAAATTGCTGCTGTGACTATGTAAAATAAAGTTGGAATAAACATTATTAAAACTTCAATAAAAACTGCAAGAAATTTTCCAATTACAACTTGGAATTCTGTTACAGGAAGAGTCAACAATGTTTCATATGAACCATTTCTTTTTTCTTCAGAAAAGACTCTCATAGAAAGAGCCGGCACAAAAAATGACAGAAGTAATGGCATCAAGCTAAAAAACGAACGTAATTCTGCTCTTCCTTGTATAAAAAATGTTGAAAAAAACACAATTCCTGTAATTATTAAAAATAAACCTGAAACAATATATGCAATTGGTCCTGAAAAATATGATTTTAACTCTCGTTTCATTATTACAAAAGAAAGCTGTTTTTTGTTTTTCATTTTACTTTCCATTATTTTGTTCCTCTGCTTTTGATTCTTTTTTTTCTGTTGTTAATGTATGGAATACATCTTCCAAGCTATTTTGAAGAATTTTCATCTCATACAAATCAATATTATTTTCAACCAATTTTTTTACAATTTCAGGACGAATTTCTTTTTTCTCAGAAATAGAAATTAAGAACCCGCTTGTTTCTTTATTTGCAAAAGTCACATCTGAATCAGAAGAAACAATAGAGGCAATTCCATTAATTGGGGATAAAATTTTTTCTATTTCTTTTAGATTGCTTTTAGAAACAGTCATTTTGATTGATAACTCATGTCCGTATCGTTCTTTTAGCTCTTCAGTTGGACTATCAGCTACAAGTTTTCCACTAGAAATAATTATTACACGGCTACACAAAGTCTCAACTTCACTTAAAATATGAGTGGAAATTATTACTGTTCTTGTTTTTCCTATTTCACGGATTATATTTCTTACATCTTCAACCTGATTTGGATCAAGACCACTTGTAGGTTCATCAAGAATTAGAATTTCAGGATTATGCATCAAAGCATGAGCCAATGCTACTCTTTGTCTGTTTCCGCGGGATAATTCATTGATATTTTTATCCATTACCTCTTTGAGACCACATTCTTCACACAAGGCAGGAACTTTTTCATCAGCATTTTCACCTTGCATTTGTGCGATGTATTTTAGATAGTCTTCGACAATCATTTCTCCATAAAGCTGGGCAGATTCAGGCATATATCCAATCTTTTGTTTTGCTTCAACAGGATTTTTTGAAATATCTATATCATCTATAAAAATCTGACCTTCACTTGGAGCCAGAAAACCTGTAATCATTCTCATTGTTGTTGTTTTTCCAGCACCATTCGGACCGAGTAAACCTACAATTTGACCTGTAGGAATTGAAAAACTAACATCATTTACCGCACGGAAAGACCCAAAATTACGGGATACGTGGGAAACATTTATCATAAAAAAAACCTCCAAAGTTTTTTAAACCAATTCGTTTAAATATACTACTAAAATATCTAAAAGTTAAACTATGTTACGCAAAATCTCTTATTTTTAGAAAGAATACTTTGTTATAATTAATTGTATAATAATTGAAATTGATTTTTTTTTATTTTTATTATAGATTAACTCAAGTGTTGATTCTGACTAAGTCTACGGAACAGTCATATTAATTATCCTAAGGGAAATTACATACCTCTTCACAAAATCATTACATTTCTTTTTTCTCAAAATCATACTTTGTATGAAATCAAGTGGAGGTACTCATGAATAAGTACGTAAAACGTTATTTGGTTGATGCGATGAGTGGAATGGCTCAAGGTTTATTTGCATCTTTATTGATTGGAACAATTATCAAGACTTTAGGACAACAACTTGTTCGGTTAAGTGATAATCAGATTTTTCAATTTCTAATCAAAGCGGGAAATTTTGCAACTGAAAGTCACGTTGTTGGAGCCGCAATGGCAATTGGAATTGGATTTGCAATGGGAGTTCCTGCCCTTGTTTTATTTTCGCTCGCTGTTGTTGGAGCTGCCGCAAATGTTACAGGCGGTGCAGGTGGTCCTTTAGCTGTTTTATTTATTGCCATAATTGCTGCAGAATGTGGCAGATTAGTTAGCAAAAAAACAAAAGTAGATATTATTGTTACTCCATTAGTTACTATTATCGTGGGTTCAATTTTAACAGTTCTATTCGCAAAATATATTGGGGACGCAGCCTCTTCAATTGGAAAACTCGTAATATGGTCAACTCAATTAAGACCTTTCTTAATGGGAATGCTAGTTTCAGTTGTAATCGGATTAGCCCTTACACTACCAATTAGTTCAGCGGCCATATGTGCTGCATTCAGCCTTACAGGATTAGCCGGAGGTGCCGCAGTTGCAGGTTGTTGTGCTCAAATGGTTGGTTTTGCAATTTTATCGTTTAGGGAAAATAAATGGAGCGGTTTACTTTCACAAGGATTAGGAACAAGTATGCTTCAAATGCCAAATATAATTAAAAACCCTAGAATCTGGATTCCACCTACATTAGCGTCGTTAATCACAGGTCCAATAGCAACATGTGTTTTCAAAATGGAAATGAATGGTGCCGCTGTTAGCTCAGGAATGGGAACTTGTGGACTTGTCGGACAAATTGGCGTTATTACAGGTTGGTTTAACCCTTCAGATGCAGCAATTGCAAATGGTGCTTCAACATTGAACCCAGCTTTATTTGATTGGCTTGGAGTTATTCTTATTTGTTTCATCTTACCCGGACTACTGAGTTATCTATTCGGATTAATTTGTAGAAAACTTGGTTGGATAAAAGAAGACGACTTAACTTTAAACTAGATTTTCTATAGTAAGTTTTTAGTCTTTCTACTATAATGTTCTGTTGCAATGAATTATGAAAACCCATTAATTGTCCAAGGCGATAGAACACTTTTACTTGATGTTCACGCTCCTCTTGCAGAAGAATGCAGAAATGAATTGATTCCTTTTGCGGAGTTGGAGCGTTCACCTGAACACTTACACACATACAGATTATCCCCATTATCACTTTGGAATGCCGCCAGTGCTGGATTTTTGGCACAAGATGCAATAAATGTTTTACAAAAATATTCTAGATATGACGTTCCACAATCAATTTCAATGTGGATTTCTGAAATTTCTAGCAGATTTGGAAAACTTCGCCTTGTTGAAGGCCCTACAGAAATTATTGAAAAGAGAGAATCTCAAACTAATCAAAATGACGAAAAAGATGAAATTATAGAAGAAAAATATCTTTATTTAGTTTCAATTTCAATAGCAGTTTATAAAGAGATTTTTTCAACTCCAAGCTTAAAAAAATTATTGACCGCAAAACCATATGAAGACTTTGAAAATACATCAAATATTTTGTCAGAAGATGAGAAAAAATATTGTTTTCTGTTAAAACTTACAGACAGAGGAACAATCAAACAATCTTTACTAAAATTAGGCTGGCCTGTAAAAGATGATGTAAAACTCATTGATGGTGAACCACTTGATATTCAATTAAAATCAACAACAAGCCACGGTAATCCTCTCATCATAAGAGATTACCAAAAACTGGCTGCACAAGCACTAGTTGGTGATAAAGGACCTGGAACAGGGTTTGGCACAATAGTACTTCCTTGTGGAGCTGGAAAAACGATTGTTGGAATGACTATCATGGACATGCTAAAAACATCCACTTTGATTATTACAACTAACATTTCAGCTGTTCACCAATGGATTGATGAACTTTTAGATAAAACAACATTAACAAAAGAACAAATTGCAGAATATTCAGGCGAATCAAAACTAATAAACCAAGTAACAGTTGCAACATATCAAGTTTTAACATGGCGACCAACAAAAGACGGTCCTTATCCTCATTTTTCTATTTTTCATGAACGCCCATGGGGATTGATAATCTATGATGAAGTCCATGTATTGCCAGCTCCCGTTTTCAGAGTTGTGGCTGAACTGCAAGCTGTACGCCGTGTCGGACTCACTGCCACGTTAGTCAGAGAAGATGGCTGCGAAGGTTATGTTTTTTCTCTCGTTGGTCCAAAAAGATATGATGTTCCTTGGAAAGAACTTGAACATTCAGGATGGATAGCAAGTGCCGAATGCATTGAAATTAGATTAGACTTGCCCGAAACGCAGGAAATAGAGTATGCAGTAGCTGGAGCCAGAGAAAAGCACAAAATCTCGAGCCAGACTCCACTAAAAATAGATATTACAAAACAAATAATTCAAAATTTCCCAGAAGATAAAATTCTTGTAATTGGACAATATCTCGATCAGTTAAATGAGATAGCAAAAAATCTAAATTGCCCAATCATTACTGGAAAAACGCCAACATCTGAACGAGATAGAATTTATACCGACTTTAAAAACGGAAATATCAAAGTTTTAGTTGTTTCAAAAGTTGCCAACTTTGCAATCGACTTGCCAGACGCATCTTTAGCTATCCAAATTTCTGGAACATTCGGCAGTCGCCAAGAAGAGGCCCAAAGATTAGGACGAATTCTAAGACCAAAAGAACGTAAATCAAGATTTTTCACACTAATTACAAGGAACACAACTGAAGAAGAATTTGGCTCAAATAGGCAGAAATTCTTGGCAGAACAAGGATATTCATACAAAATAGTTCGCTACACAAACGAAGATGATATCAAAAATCTCACTTTGGAGAATTAATGAAAAATTACAATCCTCAAATTAACATATGGCAAGATTCAATATTATCTTTACCCGACAAAGAATTCTTCAACTTAATCAAACTTTATTTAGGCGAAATAAAAACTCCATATAACAAACAGCGCCTCATCGAACAACTAGCTGGATTTATTAAAAATGAAAATAATATTTCTGTGATTCTCTCTTTTCTTGATTCTTTTGACTTGGAAATTCTTTGTGTAATTTCATTAATCGAAAAAGCAGATAAAAATAAGCTCTTTGATTTTTTTAAAGATAAATATTCATATTCTTCTTTGTACACAAAATTAATGAATCTTCAAGAACGGCTGATTATTTTTCAAACGAACTTACCATTAAACAATCAACCAATTTTCAAAATAAACCCACTTATGCAAAGCAACATAGAACCATATATTAATTTATCCAGAATTATTCCGTTAGAAATAATCGAAAAAGCCTCAACAGAAGACAATTTCCTTATTACACCGACATTTATAGCGTCATTCATTTCATACATTCAAATCAAGGGATGTTCGGGCAAAGCTGATGGAAACTTAAAAAAATCGGAAAAAGCTTTTCTTGAAGAAATCTTTAATGATAAAGCAGATTGTATTCAACTTTTATTATCAGCGTTTATCAATCTTTCAATAATTTTTGAAGGGCCAAAGAAATTTGAAATTAATAAGCAAAAACTAAAAGCTTTTTCTAATTTAACTTTTGAACAACAATATTCGCTCATTTGCATATCAAGTAACATTCGATGGGGAAAAGAATCTCTTCAAAAACAATCACAATTCTTTCTAGATTTTTTATACTCAATTCCTCAAACTGGATTAACAAAAAACAGTTTATTCAGATTGGCTTTCATCATCAAAAATCTGAACTCCACTGACTCTTCTGATAATCAAAGTCGTTTTTCAAGAATTTTACAGGCAGCAAAGAAAGATGAGAATTCGTCTGCAAATGACAATTCAAGCATAATCGACTTGGCAATAGATTCGGCTATTAAATTTGGTCTGCTTCAAGAATATGGAACAAATTCAGAAGGAAATGAAATTTACATTAGAAATAAATCTATTGACGATGCAGTTATCAATACTGAAAAAAGCGATTCTCCAAAAGTACTAAATATTAATTCAACATATTCAGTTTCAATAATGCCAGGATTATCCCTCAATCAACTTCTTCCGCTCATGTCATTTTTATCAATAAAAAAGAGTGGTCTTGTATCAGAATTTGAAATTACACGACAATCAGTTTCAGTTGCTTTCAATGATGATTACACTCCAGAAGAACTTTTCTCTGAACTACAAAAATACACATATTATGAATTACCTCAAAATTTATTGATGAATGTAACAGAATGGTACAATTCATATTCATCAGCCGTTATCTACAAAGGTTTTGTCCTAAAAGTAAAAGAAGAAAATATTACATTTGTTGAAAAAAATCCAAATATTCAAAAATATATTCAAAATAAACTAGGGAATGGAGTCTATTTATTAAATATTCCAATAGATGAAAATATTTCGCCATTTTTACGTTCTTGTGGCTTGGATTTTATGGGTAATGTCAAAACTCCAGAAATCATTGCAGACTCAATTCCGTTCCCAACCATAAAACGAAGAAACAGTATTAATCTCGCATTTGATAAAACAGACAAAGATATTGCGATAGAAACAAAAAAAGGAATTGGAATCTTACAAGAGTTAAAATCAAAACTAGAATTATCTGATTTTACTGAGAACCAAAAAGAAAGTTTATCAATTCGTTTACGAAACAAACTTATTTTATCTGAGAAACAGCTTTTAACTTCTTCAATTCGCTCAGAAATCCAAGAAGCGGAAGGAATGGATTACAATGGCAAAATTCACCTTCTAGAAACGGCCATCAAAGAAGATACAATTGTCGAAATTCATCTCCCATATTTTAATACAAACGACGCTGTAACATTTATAGGAAAACCACTTCAAGTAAATAAACAAACAGGTGATGCCATTCTCACTTTACGCGTAGAACCTACAGAAGAAGTTGAATCAATTAAAATACGGATGATAAATCACCTTAAACTGTTAAAATACTAAACTTTTATGTTCAATAAATCTTTTACAACTTCGGACGCAATTAAAAACCCTGCTGCTCCAGGAACAAATGACAAACTTCCAGGAAATTCTTTTGTGACAATGGCCGGTTTTTCTTCACTATAAACAACTTTTACATTTTTTATATTACGATTTTTTAGTTCCTTTCGTAAAACACGAGCTAAAGGGCAAACAGAAGTTTTTGAAATATCTGCGATTTTGAAACCCATTGGATTTAGCTTATTCACAGTTCCCATACAAGAAATTACAGGTACATTATTTTTTTTTGCTTTTTCGATTATACAAATTTTTGCTGTTACAGTATCAACTGCATCTACAACATAATCAAACAAAGAATAATCAATATCAGATTCATTCTCTGGAAGAAAAAAACACTTTTTTGTAGTTATTTCCATATTCGGATTAATGTCAAACAGACGTTCTTTCATGACATCCACTTTATATTTGTTTATTGTAGAATGAAGAGCGATTATTTGACGGTTTATGTTGCTTTCAGAAACCACATCATTATCAACTAAAGTGAGTTTTCCAATTCCAGAACGGGCCAAAGCTTCAGCAACAAAGCCTCCAACTCCACCAATTCCAAAAACTATAACTTTTTTGGAAGATAAAATATCAATTGCACTTTCACCGAGAACAAGCGATGTTCTTAAAAATTGTTCGTTCATTTTATGAAAGTATAACAGAAAGCGTTACATACTTTCTGTTTCGATAAACAGTAACTTTAATTGTATCACCGCTTTTTTTGCTTTCTAACGCTGAATAATAATCCGCTAAAGTTTCTATATTTATATTATCAATTTGAGTAATTACATCGCCACCCAAATAAATCACACTGGATTTGCTTCCATAATAAGCTGCTTGAGTTCCACCCTTTATTCCAGCTTTTTCTGCATTTCCTCCAGACGGAACACTTGATACTAACAATCCTGTTGAAATAGACAAATCTGCATACTGTGCAATACGAGAATTCAACTGAACAAGTGACACTTCCATTCTGCCTCGTTTTACCTCTCCATACTTTAACAAATCTGCTACAACTCTTGTTGCAGTCTCAGAGGGAACAGCAAAACCAACGCCAGAAGAACTTCCAGACGAAGACATAATCATCGTGTTAATTCCAATCATTCGTCCTTGAGTGTCCAACAAAGGGCCACCTGAATTTCCAGGATTAATCGCGGTATCAGTTTGAATCATATCCCTAATAATACGTTTATTGGAATTTTGAATAGGACGTCCGAGCCCAGAAACTATACCAACAGTCATAGTTCTTTCCATACCAAAAGGATTTCCTATAGCAATAACTTTTTGCCCAACTTTTAGATTTTTTGAATCACCAAACGAAATTGTTTTTAATATAACATCAGACGGAGGATTAAATTTTAATACTGCCAAATCACTATCTAAATCAGAACCTACAACTTCAGCTTTATATTGACTTCCATCATGAAGCGAAACATATATCTCGGTTGCATTCTGAATTACATGAACATTTGTTAAGACATATCCACGCTTATCAATAATTGAACCACTCCCACTTCCTCCATCTTGAACAGAAGGCTCTAAAAACCAATCGTACGACATAACTTTTGTGTTAATATTTACAACAGCTTCATTGCATTTGTCATAAACACTTATATTTTGAACTTCATCTTGTGAATATAAGTTATTTGATACAGAAACAGCATTTACGCTATTTTCAATAACATTTTCACTTATTTCCAATTGAGGAACATCTTTCGCTATCACTTCAACCTGGTCGTCACTATTCACTTTATCTGTAGATGATACCGCTCCATTTGAAGAAGAGTTTTGTCCTAATTTGTAAAACACTACACCCGAAACAACAATAATTAAAATTGAAAAAACAATTATTGATTTAATAAGCTGACTTTTTGTATATAATCTCATAAAATTAATCTAATAAATCAAAAGAAATATGACAAGGATATTTTGGAAGAAAAATATGTTATATTATTCACAAAGATTTGAGTATTGCACTGAACAGAAAAAATTAGATTTGTAGGAAAAGGCATAAAATTTACTTCCACTCCAACGTCAAAAGCTCTAAAAAAATATGTATTATTTTCCACAAAAAAAGAATTATCCACATTAAATGCAGAATTTATAGCACCCCAAATTCCAAAGTTGAGTTCTTTTATTGGTTTTAAAATAAATGAAAGCCCATTTTTTAAGACTCTATTATCAATTAAAAGATTTCCATCTGAAGCCCCAACTAAATACTCACTAGAACATCCAAAAAAAGCTTTTTCTAAATCGAAACCACAAATCAGTCCTATTCCTAATCCAGACCCATTATCAATTCCAGTTCTGAAGAAACTTTTGTAGTTTGAAAACCCATAACGAGCCAATACACCATAACAGAAATATCCGTCATCCAATATTTTAAGGTCATCAAACGCTCTTATGCTCAAATTGGCGGCAAACAATGAATTATATAAATAATTTCTACTCGATTTTCCGCCAATTGTTATTTCAAAATGATTTAAAAATGAAAATTGCATATCTAAATCACTACTAATTCTATTATAAGAAAATCCGTTCATAAAATAATAGACTTCTGGCTCAAAAGAAAAACTCATTTTCATTTCATTTGTTGATAAATGCATAACAACAGGAAGTTTTCCGATTCCACTCCCAGATTTTGTAATTGAAGTCAAATTATACCGAACAGATTTATCAATTCTCACGTTTTCTGCAAAATTATAGTTTTTACTTTTTAATTCAACTCTATATTGTCCATCTGGTAATTCATTTCCGTCATAATCTAATCCATCCCAATAAAAACATTGATACCAAGTGTTAAAACTTGAATATTTCACATAATTAACAAGATTTTCGTCTTTATCATAAATATTAATTTCTGCCGAGGAATCTGCCGTTACATAAAAAGATACTTTACATTTTCCAAAATCACTTTTGTATTCAGGATTAAAAATCTTTCTAGAAACAGAAAAGTCACTAATATGAAAATCACATAATTTATAAATAACATTTACATTTTTTATTTCGTCAGGATTTATCATTACTTTTTCAAAAAAATCCTCATACCCAAACTTTTTTACAAGAATTTCATGATACCCAATGATTATTTTACTTCGGTTTAAATATATTCTGTTTCCATCAACATAAATCTCTGAACCCGCATCAATATTATCAACGAAAAGTTCGCCTTTTAATGGAATTAATTCAAAATCATACTCCAATAAAAAACCATTTCTTACAAGAATAGAGCAACTAATTGTTTCATAATTTTTTTTCCTTATCTCTAAATTATAAACACCAGAAATTAAATCAATTATTTTTAATGAAGAATATCCTTGAAAATTTCCATTTAAATAGATTTCAGCGTCATTTATCGACGTTTTTATTACTATTTCAGTTTTTTCTTTATCAATAAAATCTTTTTTTGTAGCATCGACTTCTGAATAACGTTCATAACAAAACAAATTAAAGGCGAGGAATAAATTGATTAATACAAGAAACCCTTTCTTCATGTTGCTATTTTATCTTATTAATCTACTGTAAACAATAGATTGTGTTCCAAGAAGCTGAAATAACTTTTTACATCAATAATTATGTGATCCAAAATTGGAATTCCAATTATTTTTGACGCTTCAAGCAAATTTCTTGTCGTTTTTATATCATCATCAGATGGGGCACAATTTCCTGATGGATGATTGTGACAAAGAATCATTGCAGAAGCATTTTCTTTTATTGCTTCATAAAATATTTCTCGCGGATGAATAATTGTATTATTTATAGTTCCAACAGAAATAACATGTATTTGAATTATTTCATGGCTACCATTCAATGTTACCAAAATAAACCTTTCTTTTGGATACATTGCATAATGACGTATAAAAGGAATTATGTCGTTTGGAGTTTTTATCAACGCTTTCAGATGTACACTTCGTCTTTTTCCCAATTCAAGGGCGGCCGCAATGGACAAAGCTTTACTTTCCCCTATTCCTTTTATCTTTTGCAAATTCTCAATTACATTTGTTTCATTTGAATCATCCAGAGTTTCAACCACTTTTTCTGACAATAAATCTATTGGCAAATCCTGAGAACCACTTCCAAGAATTAACATTATTAACTCTTCATCAAAAGGATAACTTATCCCTTTCCTCAATGTACTTTCACGTATATTAATCCTAGTCTTTTTCATGTATAATAATATTTTCAAAAACACATCAAATCACTACAATTTTTTTTGTTTTTTTTGTAAAATTATTTTTAAGGTGATATTTTGCATAGACATCGTTATCTTTTTATTCTTTTTATTCTTTCAATCTGTTTTTTTTCTTGTAAAACACTCAAAATAAAAGATTTTTCCATTTCAAGAAATATTTTTGACAAAGGTGTTTGCAATGAATCAACATTAGTTGCCTTTTTTTTGCAACAGAATCCTACTTTCCCAAAACAACAGATTACTGAAATTGCAAAATTATATATAAAGGAAAGCAACTATGAAGGAATCAATTCCGATATCGCATTCGCACAAATGTGCCTTGAAACAGGGTATTTAACTTTTGGAAATCTTGTTACACCACAAATGAACAACTTCTGCGGACTTGGAGCTATTGATAAAGACCACCCCGGAGAATCTTTTGAATCAGTTCAAATGGGAATTCGTGCTCATATTCAACATTTACACGCCTATTCTACACCTGAAGACATTTTAATAAAAAACGAATTGATTGATAACCGCTATAAATGGGTAAAACCAAGAGGAAAAGCTCAAACTATTTTTGAATTAACAAAAACATGGGCAATGGATAGCGAATACGGAAATAAAATTGATAGAATATTAAATCAAATGGAATTCAAATAATCATATTCTATCAATCAAATTTTCACTAACCTATTGTAGTTCCAATATAGTCATCTTCATTTAAAATTGCTTCTATATTTTTTATATTTTTTCCACCAGCACAATTAACTTTCATTCCAAGTTGTTCCGCTTTTTTTGATGCAATTGGATCAAACGGACAATTCTTTCCAGGAGTCCATTCATCACCAACCATTTTTATAAAATCACACCAAGAAATACTATCTAATGGTTTTGCATCAGGATTTTTTCTTGGATCATCTGTGTAAACTTTTTCAATATTTGAAAGATTTACAATTGTTTTTGCATCAAACTTTTCGCCTAAATAAACAGCATCTGTATCAGTTGAAAAACCAGGTTTCCACCCAGAAGCTACAAGAACCTGTCCATCAAACTTCACATTTTCTGTGGGGTTATAAACTACATCATTTTTGCAATAATCCCCAAAACAAGCTTTTAACAATTGAGCATTAATTCTTGTGGCCATAATTCCAATCCAATCGGCAGCTTCATTTTGTGCAACAACTTTTGTACCATTTGACACTTCTTTGTATGCATTTTGATAAACCCTAGCTGGGGCTCCGCCACCTGCAACTAATATCAATCTTCTGCTCTTATCCTCATCCAACCAATTAATTGCCATTGTAATAAATTCTCGTAAGAATTCCGTATCCGGTTTTTCTGGAACAATGATTGAACCACCAACTGATAAAATTTTTGTCATTTTTAAACCTCTGTTATCAATATATTCCTTTAATTACAGGAACCGACCAATATGAACTATATTTTTGAACACTACTTGAAGATTCTTCCCAAATTGATTGTAAAGCAAAACTTCTAGGATATTGAACAATTTTGTTATCTTGACTAAATGGCTTCAACTGATTCCAACCTTTTGAAAATAAGATATGATGACTATCAAGATTTCCAAAATAATAGGTCATTGAATCAATATCATTTTCCCATTCTTCATAATTAAGACCTTTTCCTAAAGCCACATCTACTGGAACCCAGCCATAATCTTGCAAATAGAATTCACACCACCAATGAGTGGATGTCTTCATATCTTTATCCACAAGTATTCCACTATCAGTAACAGACGGAATTCCACATGCTCTCAAACAAGCAGTATACATAACTGAAAAATCATATGCATCACCTTTCTTGTTTTTCAACAAATCCAATGGTGACGAATCATTATTTCTAGTTCTATTCAATATTTCAAAATTATTGCAGAAGTAATTATAAATCAATTTTGCTTTTATGTATGGATTTTGTTCTTTTTTTACGATTTCATTTACAAGCGAAAGAACTTCACTATTATCACTTGGAACTAATTCATCAGCTTTTGTGTAACTTGATATTATCTTATCACTTGTACTCTTGTACGATGAAACTTTGTCTTGATTAATTTTTGAGTTTAGTTCATAAGCAACAACAACAAAAGTCTGAGTATAAACAAATTTTTTATCATTTTCGTTTCCATTTAATGATGTTTGGTGAATAATATCGTTTTGATAATTCTCTAAAATAGGAGAAGGCGTTATTTCTGTTGACATAACACTTGGTTGTGTTGCAGTAATAAGTGGTAATGGACATCTGAAAGTGATATTTGCTGATTCTTTCACTTTTATACTATCAATATCAGCAGAATATTGAACTAAATATGTTTTTTTTGTTAAAAAAGATTTTTTTCCAACTTGAGAATCAATTTGAATACTTTTTGGATCCGATTTTTCCTTTCCAGTATCAACAAGAACTACACCACTGCAAGCTCCATCAGGAATTCTCACTCGTATTTCCGTATTGCTCCAATATTCATAGCCATTCTCTGATTCAGATACAGCAACCATGTTTTCTATAAGATTGTTTTTTGGAATAACTCTATTATTTTCAAAGTTGCTATAATCTATTGTAAACAAAACGTTTGACTGACCTTTTGAATCACCAAAGTTGTTACCAATAATCGTGAGCGTCCGACCGACACTAATTCTATCACTTGAAATTGAAGTTATAATAGGTTTTATTACTTGATTTACAGCAGGAACAAGAACTGGAATATTCACTTCATTTGCAAATAAAGTTGGTTCTGATTTTTCATATTTATTGCCGACAAAAACCAATCCATTTTGAACATTGGCTGGCAAAACAATTGTTATACTTGTATCAGACCACGAAATATAAGAACTTGCAGTAAGTTTTGAACCTGCAATTTCAACATAATTCATATCACGGACATTTCCAAAATTCTTGCCTTTAATTACAACAACATCGCCGGGTGCTCCAACAACTGGCGTTAACGAATCAATTTCAGGAATTATTCTATTTTTATTATTTACTATAACAAAAACTAAAATACCACAAATAATTAAAAATCCTACAATTAATGCTCTAATTGCAGGATATTTTCTAAAAGTGTAACTAAGATTACCAGAAGTTTTCAATTAAATTGACCTGAAATTACGTTCATAGGCAAATCTATTTCGGCCACAATAGGCACAGAATCTAAACTTGGAACAGTAATTTTTATTGAAATTATTTGATCTTCATTAAAATCAGGTCTGAAAACTTCAATACTTTTAATTATTGATGAATCAGAACTAGTTGAATCTACATTTTTTATAAATCCATCAGATTCTTTCACAGAAGATAAAGCTATTGTTGGTATATTACCAGAAAGAACAACACCTTTTCCACTGTTTAACGAAATATTTTGTGCAGATTGTTGAGAAGACGGAATCATTGAAACATAATCAACTGCACTTACAGCTGAACCTTTCGTATTCATCCTCAACGGAATTATTATTGCAAAAACTGCAGCCGCTGCAATTGCAGGAATTGAATACTTAAAATTATCAACAAAATGAAAAGAATTATTACGTTTAATGTTTTTTGAATAATTCATTCTAATTTTAAGTCGATCAAAACTCTGTTCAAGATAATGACTATCTGTACTAATTGAAGCAGAATCATTTTGCATCATTTCATGAACTCTTTTAATCATCTCAAGCTGTTTTTGACATTTTGGACAATTTTTTACATGTTCTTCATATTCAGCTTTATAAATCTCTGGCAGTTCATTATCAACGTAAACTGAATGAATATCTTTAGTTGGGCAAGAAGACATCGTCAACTCCTATTAATTTAGCTAACTGCTCCCTCGCTCTAAAAACCCTTACTTTTACATTTCCCTCTGTAATACCCAAGATTTTACCTATTTCTTTATAATTAAGATCACCATATTCCCTTAATAAAAGAACTTCCTGTAAACTCTTTGGCAGTTTTTTTAGAGCTTCTCTAGCTTTATTTACTGATTCTTTTTTCAGTAATTTTGTCTCGCCAGAATCAAAACCATGATTATCCTCATAAAGAACTTTTTCATAAGCTTTGCGTTCTCTTTCCTTTCGTTTCACATAATTAAGAGCTGCATTTTTAACAACCCTAATCAACCAGTATTTTGCATCATTCAACGATGGAAAAACAAGACTTTTTTCATTTGCTTTAATTAATGAGTCATGAACTAAATCTTCTGCAGCTTCTTCATCATTCACGATTCTGAACGATATTCTAAAAAGCATTTGCATTGATGCATCATAAATCATTTTAAAATCAGACGGATTTCCAGCATTCACCGAAGCGGAAACTCCATCCTCACTTACATTATTAAACACAACTACTCCCAAAAAGTTACATACTTGTTTTGCTCAAATCCAAACTTAGGATCTTTTCCAAATTGGACCTTGAGGAGTATCTATTATTAAAACTCCTCTAGATAACAAATCGTTACGGATTTCATCAGCTTTTTCGAATTTTTTTTCTTTTTTTGCTTGAACTCTTTCCATAACAAGCCTATTTATTTCATCAGCCTCAGGATCTCCTTCATGTGAATTATCATCATTTCCGGTTGCAGAAACAGAATTCTTGTTTATTTCTTTTGCCAACTCTTCTAATTTTAATCCAATTACGCTATCCATTTTTCTAATCAAAAATACAATTTCTTCTGGTTTTAGTTCACCATCTTTTATTGCAACTTGAAGAACAGATAATGCTTGCGGTGTTGAAAGATCATTTTCAAGAGCCTGCGTAAATTTACATAAATAATCTTTTGCTTTTGAACTTAAATTTTCTTCTTTTACTTCTGTTCCATTATAATTTTGAAAGATTTTTGCCACTCTCTGATTCAAAGCTTTTCTTGAACTTTTTGCAGAATCCATCGAATTCCAGTTAAATTTAGCCTGACTTCTATAATGTGCTCCCATCAAAAAAAATCTATAATCAAGAGGGTCATATCCTTTATCTATCAATGACTGCAAAGTTAGGAAATTTCCAGATGATTTTGACATTTTTGCAGAACCGTCCCCTTCTGATTTATCTTTTTGAATTACTAAAAACTCATTGTGAAGCCAATAATTTACCCATTTTTTTCCAGTTGCACCCTCAGACTGAGCAATTTCATTTGTATGATGAATAGGAATATGATCAATTCCTCCAGTATGAATATCAAAATGTTCACCCAAATATTTCATACTCATTGCAGAAC
>JAAZCS010000217.1 GCA_012513125.1 Treponema sp.
AAATCAACTGAAAAGAAAAACTCATTGTCACTAAATCTTTCTAAATATAATATACCTTTAACTCTTTCTTATGAGACAACTGGAAAATCCACATTACAACTAAACACTCAAAAATCAAATATTTCATTTGAAATTAATCAAACTTTTAATCAATTACAAACTTTACTAAAGACAACACTTTCATTATCTCAGAAAAGAACTAAATTCACAAATGAGGGAAAATATAACACAAGCAATAATTATTTTACTGAATGGATTAATATTACTAATACTGAAATATCTGGTGGTTATGCAGACGCTTCAATTAGAAACGAAACTCTGGAAACAAATTTAAATTTGAATTTCAAAAATATTGATTTTAAGCCAACAATAAAATATGTTCTTTCAAATCAATACAAATACACTTTAACTAGTACAAACATTGATAATACAAATATTACAGTTACAATTCCTTTTTCACTTGCAAACAATACTCTTACTTTTACCGCAATAAGAAATGGAGGCGGAACACAATCGTTAATTACAGGTTATTCTTATCTTTCTGATGCACAATTATTCTCACAAACCATGCAGCATAGACTCTGGTTTTACAATACAGCACCTTTTTATGATTTATTTGCAACAGAGCTTCCAACAACGCTTTTGTTTTATTACACAAACTCGGTTTATTATTCAACAAAATATGAACTAAATTACAAACGAAAAATTAGTGGAACAATTTCAGATTTATTCATACCTACTTCTACTACATTATTAGTTATAAGAGATATAAGAACATCAGAAACATTATCAGACATTTATCAATACAAACTTTCACTAAATAATACAGCGTTAAATATTTTTGGACAAAAAGGAACACTTAAAATTTTTGATTGGTTTTTACAAGATGAGTACGTTTCATCGATTGAATTAGCATTTAAATTAACATCATCAGTTCCGTCATTCGCTGTAACTACGTATTCACAAATATTACTCTATTTATCTGACACAAACATTTTGAAATACGGTTTAAACCTTTCATATGAAACAAATGGAAACTGGAGCGGAAAAACTACTTTTATTTGGGACAGAAACAGTAAATTCAGCCCATTTGTCTTTATAACACAATATTTATTTCCAAAAACAAAAGAAATAAATATTGTCATCACTAGAACTGAAAATTTAAATATTTCATTAGCAAACACAGATTCAGTATTCACGCAGGATTATGAATATACGCATTCTACAAGCTTATCATTTTTAAAAAACTATTCAGTGAATCTTGGTTTAGGTGGAAAATTTTCTTATATTCAGAACAAAAAAGAATCTCTTTCATTTACAATTACACTTGGTTGCAAAATTGAATTCTAATTTCTATTCTAAAGGAGCAAAATAACCAGTTTCATCCCTGCCACTTCTATTTAATAGAAAAACTTCAATTTCTAATGGTAAATATGATTGACCAAAGTTTTTTTGCAAAGAAGAACCATATGAAAATTGATAAATTCCATATGGTTGATTTATAATTTCATCAATAATGCCATTTAACCCTTCTGGTCTAAAAACATAATAAAGATCACCTTGTGTATTATCAATAATATAATTTAATTCAGAAGCAATTGAACTTTGATTTAATTGAATCATTGAAAAACCAATTGAATTATTATTCATATATGAAGTTATTTCATTCAAACCATATCTAGTAAAGGAGTTTTTTGAAATATTTCCATCTGACAATAAAATAATTGACCTTTTTTTTGCAGCATTTACTAAATCATTTGTTGCTAACCTAAATGCTAAATCTAAATTAACATTATCTGATACTTTATTCTTAAGTGCGCCTAAACTAAAATTTATAGCACCAGAAGGAGAGCCTTCATATTCAATTACAGGAATAGCTCCAGCAGAAATAATTCTTAATGTTCCTTCGTTATTCATTGCAGTAGCAATTTCTTGAACAGCTGTTTCCATTTCAAGTGTCATTGCAGAAGTGGATGTCGATCTATCTATAATCAAAGAAATATCGGCATGTCTATTATTTGAAGCGGCTCCAACAAATTGTAGTGAAGAAACAGATCTTTTATTCTCAGTAAAAAAGAAATTGTCTTGCTGTAAACCGACAACTGGCTGTCTATGCCTATTCTCAACTCGCAATTCAACATTTACCTTTGGAAAAGAAGAAGCATCAATTTGCTCTATTTGAACAAAAAGCCCACCAACTAATTCTTGTGTTTTTGACATTACATAAACTTCATTAGCCGTAAAATCAGTTGCAATTACATTTTCATTTATATCAGGAGAAGCTGTTGTTACACGAGAAGGTGCATTCCCTGTTCTTACAAAATCGAAAGTAGAACCTGTGTTGGGGTCAACCGAAATAATTTTGTTTTGATCACATATAATCAATGAATCATTCCATTTTTTAATTGCCTCAGGTTTTTTGAAAGTAGACTCTTCAACTAAAGGTTCAATAAAATTTCCAGACTTATCAAAAACATAAATACAACCATCTACATTATCCGCAACAAATATACTATCTCCAACTATGGCTATTCCAGTTGGACCTTTTAACCCTTTAAATGAACCTTGTTTTCCACCAAAAAAGAATAATCCATTTCCATCTTTATCAAAAACATCTACTCTTCTGTTTCCATAATCAGAAACATATATTCGTCCAAGTGAATCTTCACATAAATATAATGGACAAACCATCTGACCATTTGAACGCCCTTTTGCTCCAATATATTTTACGAAACTTCCATTCTCTGTTAAAACAGCAAGTCTATCTCCTGCACTTTCAGAAACAAGAAGATTTCCACTTGACAATCTAATTATATCAGCAGGTCTATCAAACCCATTCACAGGCCCCGTAATTCTATTCAAAACAACGCCATTTATATTCAGCAACAAAATTTCATTTGTATTATATGACACAACCCAGATAGTTCCATTGGAATTGTTTAGTACAGACACTGGTCCATTAAAAACATTATTACCATTATAAAAACCTTGAAAACTTCCAGCCTCAGATAACCTTTGAGTTTTTGTCTCTGATTCTCCAGTCACTCGTCTGTCTTTTACAATTTCTATTTTATTTGTCAATAATAAATCGCCATATCCATTAGTGACTGCTTGCTGCCAATTTGCTAACG
>JAAZCS010000218.1 GCA_012513125.1 Treponema sp.
AAGAAGAAATTTTAAAAGAATATCACCCAGATAGAATTGCATCTCAATTTGAACAATTGAAAATAGGTCCAAACAAAGGACAAAAAGCTCCTATTGAGTTAGTAGAAATGCTTCAGGCAAAACCAAGAATGGAACCTGATACAGTTGATTTAACTCATATTGATTATGAATCAGACGTTCTTGTTATTGGTGGTGGTGGTGCCGGAACATCAGCAGCTATAATGGCAAGTGAAGCTGGAGCAAAAGTTCTTATGGTAACAAAACTCCGTGTTGGTGACGCTAACACAATGATGGCAGAAGGTGGCATTCAAGCTGCTGACAAACCAAATGATTCCCCAGCTCAGCATTATCTTGATGCATTTGGTGGTGGACATTTTGATGGAAAACCAGAACTTGTATACACATTGGTAAACAAAGCCCCAACAGTAATTAAATGGTTAAACAATCTTGGTGTTGAATTTGATAAAGAATCAGATGGTACTATGGTTACAACACATGGTGGTGGAACTAGTAGAAAACGTATGCATGCTTGTAAAGATTACTCTGGTGCTGAAATCATGAGAACTTTACGTGATGAAGCTTTCAACAGAGCAAAAGATATTACTGTAGTTGATTTTACATCTGCAATTGAAATCATTAAAAATGAAAATGGAAATGCTGCTGGTGCGGTATTAATGAATATGGAAACTAATGAAATCCGCATTGCAAAAGCAAAAGTTGTAATTATTGCAACTGGTGGAGCTGGACGTATGCATTATCAGGGATTTCCAACATCAAATCACTATGGAGCTACAGCCGATGGTCTTGTAATGGCATATCGTGCAGGTGCAAAACTATTGTATCAAGATTCTTTACAGTACCATCCAACGGGAGCTGCTTATCCAACACAAATTCTTGGAAAGCTTGTTACTGAAAAAGTTAGATCATTAGGTGCAAAATTAATCAATAAAGATGGTGAAGTTTATATTCATCCTCTTGAAACAAGAGATGTTAATGCTTCTGGAATTATTAAGGAAGTACGTAACGGTCGTGGAGTAAAAAATGATGTTCAAGATGCTGTTTGGCTCGATACTCCAATGATTGAAATTATTCATGGTGAAGGAACAATCTTAAAAAGCATTCCTGCAATGTATAATATGTTTATCAAATATGGAATTGATATCCGAAAGGAACCAATCCTTGTATATCCAACACTCCATTACCAAAATGGCGGTGTTGAAATTGATAAGACTTGTCATACAAACATCAAAAATCTTCTAGTTGCTGGAGAAGCATCTGGAGGTGTTCATGGAACTAACCGCTTAATGGGTAATTCTTTGCTTGATGTTGTTGTATTTGGAAGAGAAGCTGGCATTGAAGCTGGAAAAATGTTTGAAAAAATTAAAATGCCTTCAAATCTATCATTACAACATGTAAAAGATTTTGAAAAAGAACGTTCTGCCGCAAATATTAAGGGCGATGTTGTTTCACCAAAATTACTTCCACATTACACTCATGGCAATCCAGAATTTGACAAAGCAATTCCTGGGGCTAGTAAATAATTAAAAAAGTTCTAAACAAGATTGTTTCTACAATCTTGTTTAGTTTTAAAGAGGTATTAAAATGATTTCTTATTTAGCAGGTGTTTGCAATTCTGCTCTTTCCTTTATTTTCATAATTTTTATTATAGGTACATTGGGTTACCTTGTTGGTGGAATTAAAATAAAAGGAATTGAATTGGGTACAGCAGGAGTTCTCCTTGTTGCATTAATTTATGGTATTCTTGTAAGCTACATTCCTTCTTTCCATATTGGAGAAAAAGAAATTACACTTTTCAGCAGTACACTTAAGTCAAATTTCGGAATTGTATCAAATATTGGAACAGCATTATTTGTTACAGCTGTAGGATTGATTGCTGGACCAAAATTTTTCAGAAGTTTTAATAAGAAAACACTGTCATATATCATGCTTGGTGTTATTGTAATTGCACTAGGTGCTATCACAGCTATAATCTTTGTTAAACTTGATAAAAACCTATCAGCAGAAATGGCTGTTGGTTTATTAACAGGTGGATTAACAAGCACTCCAGGTTTAAGTGCAGCAAAAGAAGTTGCAAAAGATGCAGATTCTGTAGTTGCAGGATATGGAATAGCATACTTATTCGGTGTACTTGGAGTTGTTCTCTTTGTTCAAATAGTACCAAAACTATTAAAAGTAAATATGAAAGAAGAAGTTGCAAATTTCCAAGCAGCTAACGCAATATCAATTCCAGAACCTAAAGGTAATCTTTTTAAGTTAGATCCTTTTGGTTTTTTCGCTTTTTTCTTAGCAATTTCAATTGGTTGTTTAATTGGTTCAATTAAAATTCCTGGCATTAATTTTTCACTTGGTAATTCAGGAGGAACATTAATTGGAGGCTTATTAGTTGGTCATTTTGCTCATATCGGAAAAATTGATTGCAGAATAAAAAAAGAGACACTTAATTTCTTTAGAGAATTAGGTCTAGTTTTATTCTTAATAGGAGCTGGTGTTCCAGGTGGAGTCAATTTTATTGCAAATGTAAAAGTATCATATTTTATCTATGGTGCAGTAATTACATTAGTACCAATGGTTGTCGGATATATTATCGCTCGATATGTATTCAAACTAAGTATATTGAATAACTTAGGCTCTATTACAGGTGGAATGACATCAACTCCTGCATTAGGAACATTGATAGCAACAGCCGGAACTGATGAAGTATCCGCTGCATATGCTGCAACTTACCCTTTTGCATTAGTTTCAATTGTTCTTGCTGCAAAAATTTTAGTAATGATTGCTTAATCTAAAAAAGTAAAAAACTTCAAATAAAATGCACCCCTAAAGTTAGATAAATAAAGTTCAACTTTAGAAGGTGCATTTTTTTATTTAGAAGTCATATTTCTTATTCCATCCCAATTATCTTCTACACCATTTTCTACATTATTTTTACACAAATGTGCATAAATTACAGAAGGTGGGTCTCCTCCACAAATCGAATTAGCTTGTATAAATAACTTTCCTGCCTTTATAAAATCTCTATTTAAGTATAAATCAAGTGCATTATGGAATATTTCGATTTGCTCTAATTTTTCAGAATTAAATTCATTTCTAAAACCAACAATATTATACAGTTGAACCGGTGTAGATCTTCCAACAACCCTTACTCTATCAAGTCGTCTAAATAAAATTTCATCTTTATGAATACCATTGTTAAAATCAACAACACCATTATATGTTGATTCAGAACAGATAATCCAAGTTCCATAAGCCTTGTTAACACCTTCAAGTCTACTTGCAAGAT
>JAAZCS010000016.1 GCA_012513125.1 Treponema sp.
CTTTTGTAATGACTCCTCTTAATTCGTTTTCTTTATCAAGTAGACCTATAGTTTTGAATACGGATGGAATAATTGATATTGAAATTGAAAAGTCACGAACAAAGGAAGTTGCTTTAGTTGTGGATGGACAGTCTCCAATTGAGTTGACCTTTGATGATCATATTAAAATTTCCATGATAGAAGAAAAAGTAAAATTAGTTTTTTGTTCAACAAAAAAATTCTACAGTGCATTAAGATCAAAATTAAATTGGTCAGGGGGTCCTCATGCTTGAAGAACTAACTATAAAGGATTTTGCATTAATTGATTCGGATTATTTAGAATTTAATAGAGGATTAACAGTATTGTCTGGTGAAACCGGAGCGGGAAAATCTATTTTAATAGGTGCTATTTCTTTTTTACTTGGAGGAAAAGCCGATGTTTCACAAATCAGAACTGGTTCCGAAGAGGCTACTGTAACAGGTTGTTTTTATTTAGGAAAAAATCCTGAAAAGAAACTTATTGAAGATGAAGAAATAGAAAATGCTTGGCAATGGCTTGAGAATCATGGAATTGCACCTGAAAATGATCGGATTATTTGTAGAAGATATATAAAAATTAATGGAAAAAGTGCAACTTGGATTGGAGATACACCTGTAACCCGAAATGATTTAGCACAGTTTTCATCGTTCTTAATTGATATTCATGGTCAGCATGAACATCAGTCATTAATGAGAATATCAGAACATCGGAAGTTTCTTGATATAAAAGCTGGAATAGTAAATGATGTTAATGATCTTACAAAATTGTATACAACTCTTGTAAACAAACGAAAAGAACTGTCAAATTTGATATCTACAGAAAGTGACAGAGAACATAAACTTGAAATGTACAGTTTTGCTGTGAAAGAAATTTCAGATGCAAAATTGTTACAAAACGAAGACGAGAAATTGGAACAAGAGGAAATAAAACTTTCTTCTTATGAAAAAATATTTTCTGATTTAAGAATTATTAATGATAGTTTGAATTCTACAGAAGAATCTGTTTCGCCAATATTAAAGAAAATTCGTAAAGAAGCGTCACAATTAGCTCAAATGGATAAATCTCTTGCTGGGTTATCTTCAAGATTAGAATCAGCATATTATGAAATATCTGATATTGCGGAAGAATATTCGCAGTATGAGCAAAGAATGATTTTTGATCCAAGTCGTTTGCAAGAAATTCAAGATAGACTCTCGTTAATTTATAATCTAAAAAAGAAATATACTTCTTCCGTTAATTCAAAACTACAAGAATTATTCGATTATTTACAGGAAGCTCAGAATTTTATTAATGACAATTCTTCTTCAAATAGCATAAAAGCAAAGTTAGCTAGTGAAATATCAACCATAGAAAATGAAGTATTACAAAAAGCAACAATAATATCTAAAAAAAGGCAAAATGCATCGGTGCCTTTATCTCATGATGTGGAAGAAATCCTATCAAAATTGGGTATGGCTGGCACAAAGTTTAGTGTTTCAATAACTCAAAAAACTGGCTCTGATGTAGAGCAAAAATGTGGACCTTATGGCATAGATGAAATAGAGTTTATGATTAGTGCGAATCCAGGTTCACCTTTATTGCCATTGGCAAAAATTGCATCTGGTGGTGAATTATCAAGAGTAATGTTGGCCTTAAAAACAATTTTTGCAATTTCAGATCAGGTTGACACATTGATTTTTGATGAAATCGACACTGGTATAGGTGGTGAAGTAGCTGTTGCAATTGGTAGTCATTTGAAAAATTTAGCAAAAAATAAACAAATATTTTGTATTACACATCTTGCGAGTATTGCAGTATATGCCGATAATCAAATAAAGATAGAAAAATCTGTATCCGATAAGCTTACTTCATCAAATGTTTATGAAGTAAAAGGTGATAAGCGGGTTCAGGAAATTGCACGAATGCTTTCAGGTGATTCTGATTCAGGTGAATCGATTGAGCATGCAAGAACGATGTTAAAGAAATATAGTGGAGATTTCTAATGGCAAAGATATCCGAAGAAACAAGGCTACATTTTACAGAAGCAATAAAGCCTTATAAAGAAAGAATAATTCAAACTCTCGAAAAAGAAAAAACCATGTTGAATTCTATGCATACTGGTGATTCAGATTTAGAAACAAAAAAGCTAACTTTGTGTGAAGATATGATTTATGTTTCGTCTCTGTATGTTGCTCAGAATAGTCTTTCGTTAAAGTTGATGGAAGTAAAAAATAATGATGCATTAAATGAAGCAAGAAAGATACTGTACAAAGCAATTATTTATTTGGAAGAAATTGTTACAAATGTAATAGACACTCCTTATTCAGATTTTTCTCCTTATCATGAGAAAATTCAATCTGTTAATATTGAAAAACGATATCTAATTATTCGAAAACTTGGTTTATCTATTAGAATAATAAAAGATGCTTTTGGTGATAACAGTAAATGGAAATGGTCTTTTGTAGAGTTGGAAGGTAGGTTTACAACAATAACCAAGAATTTAATCGATATGAAGTCTGCCGTAAAGGATTATTTTGATCCAAGAGCTGAATACTATGAAACCACAGTTTTGTTTATTAGATTAATAATAAAATTATTAAATAGTTCAGCAACGGCATATAGAGATAGATATGAATTATCAACAAGAAGAATTGATGATATGCGAAATGCTATCAAATATCTTTTAGCTTTACATAGATTATATATTGTATTAAATAATAAAGAACAAGCTGAAGATGTAAAGAAAAAAGCTGTAGTTTGGAAAGATAAAATGGACGCTGATAATAAAGCGGGATTAAATAATTAAGTAAATGAAGAAAGAATTAGTTCTGAAAATATTTGAAGCTTTTTCAATACAAAGATGGAATGATTTAGTTAGACCATTCGAACTCGTTGAAATGGACAAAGCTGCCGAAAAAATGATTCTCGCTTACGTGATCGGAAAATTTGAGGAGAATAGGGGTGTTAAAATTGATTGGATTTGGATTATTAATGCATCTCTATTTGATTTATTAAAAAAAATCGCATTGTGTGATATTAAAGCACCTGTTCAGCAAATGCTTAAAAAAGAATTTCCTGACGAATATATGCGTCTAAACGAATGGGTCTTAAATCAGTATAAGTTATTAATGAATGATGACGAATTGTTCTCCCAGTTCACTTTATATATTGGGCAAAAAGCGGGTTCGTTTGAAATACCAGATGAAGCAAAGAGTGCTGTTCATGTTTATAATGCAGCTCATAAATTTTCCACAATTAGAGAATTGCAAATGCTTTCTGTTGTGAATGAAAGAGAAAGAATAGAGAAAATTGAGAAAGATTTGCAATCAGAAATTCAGCCTTATTTAGATTTACCTGGTCTTCAAATGTTAATAAATCATCAAAAAGCATTTGATTTAGTAATGAAAATTGAACAGCTTCGTTTTCAAACTAGATGGAATCAAACGCCACGAGTTCCTAAAACTAGTGTTCTCGGTCATAGTTATTTTGTTGCTATAATGACTCTTTTGTTGGGTAGGGAAAGTAAACAAAAAAAATGTCAGAAGAGAATTATAAATAATTTCTTCAGTGCTCTATTTCATGATTTGCCTGAATCTGTTACAAGAGACATTATTTCACCCGTAAAGCAAGCAACTGATGAATTACCTTTTGTTGTAAAAAACATTGAGAATAAAATTGTAAGTAAAGAGTTACTTCCATTGATGGAAGATTTTTTCAAAGATGAAATAATTTATTATACTAGTGAAGAGTTTTCAAACAGAATTAAGAATTCGAATAATGAAACAATTGAAGTTAGTTATGAAGAATTAAATGAAAAATACAATTCAGATGAGTATAGTCCCATCGATGGAAAACTTGTAAGAATTTCTGATCATTTATCCGCTTTATTGGAAGCAACAATTTCAATAAACCATGGTATTACATCATCTCATTTAGTTACTGGAAGAGATAGTTTGTTAAATCATTATGCAAAAAATAAAATAATTAATGAAATAGATGTTTATAAATATTTTAATGAATTTGTATAGACTTGGTCATTTTTTTCCGATAATTGTAACATGGAATCTTCATTTACAAAAAAATTATTATTACTCAGTTGTTTAATTCTTTCTTTTACTTGTTTTTTATTTTGTGATTCATACTATGATGTTGCAAAAGGTGATACTTTATATTCAATAAGCAGAAAATATCAATTGACTGTTGCAGAATTACGAACAGCAAACAATTTATCTGAAAATGATGTATTAAAGGCGGGTCAAAAGTTAATAATACCCAAAGCTGATATTTCAGTTGCAGCAACTTTATCGGGAAAAGTTGTAAGTGAAAAAACAAATCAGAAAACAGAAATACATATTGTAGAAAAAGGTGAGACTCTATATAGAATTGCTCAAAATAGTAATATGACTTTGCCTCAACTGTTAAGTATTAACAATCTTGATTCTTCTTCAGTTATAAAAGTTGGACAAAAAATTAAAGTATTTATAAAATCAACTGATGAAAATAAAAATACAGAAATAAAACAAACAGAAATAAAAGATGAAATTAAAATAAGTGAACCTAAAATAAGTGATAATGGAACGAGCTGGCCAGTTAAGAATCCAACAATAACTTCTGTAAATGGAAAAGTATCTGGAGTTCAGTTGTCTGCAACAACTAATGAACCTGTTGCATGTGTAAAAGAAGGAACTGTAATTTATACTGGAGTATATCGGGGTTTCGGAAAAGTTCTTTTTATACAATCAAAAACAGGTTTAATCTATGCATATACAAATCTTAGTTCAGTATCTGTCAAAAAAGGCGATTATATCGTATTTGGAAAAGAAATTGGAAAGGTCGGAATTGATTCCATTACAGGAAAACCTCAATTAATGTTTATGGTATTTCAAAATGGGCAACCAATAGATCCTTCTGTCGCTCCAAGGGGATAAATCAAGAATTCAAAGATAATCAATAAAAATGGTTATTTTTGAATAGATTTTGTATCATCCAATATATGTAGAAATACTTCTTTGCAAGTAATAGCATCATCTAAAGCCCGATGCATATTTCCCGGATTAATATTCATTTTTTCTGCCAGATAATTCAATTTCCAATGCCCTAATGTTGGGTAAGCCCATCTTGACATTCTAAGTGTATCTATTACTTTATTTGAAAAATATTTGCAATTCGTTCTTAAGCATTCTTCATAGATGAAATTTAAATCAAATTGTGCATTATGACCAATCAATACGGTATTATCTGTAAATGAGATAAAATCGTTCAAATAATTATCGATAGTGAGACAGCTTGTTACCATTTCTTGACTTATATTTGTTAGATTTGTGATGAATTGTGGAATAAGACACTGTGGATTAAAAAGTTGATTCCAGTTATCAATTATTCCATCTTTATTGAATTTTATGGCTCCAATTTCTAGAATACGGTTATCACTGGGAGACAATCCTGTTGTTTCTGTATCGAAAGCAGTAAAAATTGCTCCGTCGTTGTAAAGACGGAGCAATTTTCTATAGTCTTGATAAAAACTATTTAGATGCGGCATTTAAAACCGATTCAATATCTGTACTAATTTTATTGCAAAGAAGATTAGCTTTTTCTTTTGCTTCTATAAGCCATTCATCAGTGCCATTACCACTTGGAATAATTGAATTAATATAGAATTTAATTTTTGGTTCTGTTCCAGAAGGTCTTGCACTTACAATAGTTCCACTTTCGAGAACAAATTGAAGAACATTGCTTTTTGGCAAATTGATAGTTTTTTTACTTGCTGGATTTGCAGGATTATATGAGAAACTTTGTTCAATATCTTTAATCTCAACAACTTTTTCACCACCAAGTGATTTTAGTCCATTTGTTCTTAATGAAGCCATTATTCCTTTCATTGTTTGAACTCCGCTACTACCAGGAAAGTTCTTTGAAATTGCTCTATCTTCAAAATAGCCAAATTCTTTATATAAATCATCAAGATGTTCGAGTAAACTCTTGCCTTTACTTCTCCAATACAAAGTCATTTCGGCACACATTGCTGCTGCAGAAATACCATCTTTGTCCATAACTTCTTTTTCTACTTTATAGCCATAACTTTCTTCAAGACCGAATACATAGTCAAAAGAATTATCTTTTTCAAAATTTGCCTCAACTGCTGCAATCCACTTAAATCCAGTTAAACATTCAATCATTGAAACATTATGTTTTTTGCAAATATAGTCACCAAAAGGAGAAGTAACAATTGATCTGATAACTGCAGGTTTTTTAGGCATCTTTCCTTGTTCTTCGCGGGATAATAAAATGTAGTCCATTAAAAGAGCTCCCATTTGGTTTCCGCTTAACAAAATAAAATTTCCGTCCTTGTCAGGAAATGCTGTTCCAAATCTATCAGCATCAGGATCAGTTGCCATAACACAATCGGCTTTTTCTTTTTTTCCAAGTTCAACAGCTAGTTTCAAAGCTGGTTTTTCTTCAGGATTTGGTTTTTCAACAGTAGGAAAGTTTCCATCAGGATTTCTCTGTTCAGGAACAGAAATTACTTTCAATCCAAGATCACCAAGAACTTTTTCAACATGCATTGCACCTGTTCCGTGAAGAGGAGTGTATACAATTTTAACTTCTTTTGCTTTTTCTTTGATTAATTCAGGACGGAATAATTGTGCTTTACACATAGCCCAAAACTTTTCATCTATTTCTTTGTCGATGATTTGTAACATACCAGTATTAATAGCTTCTGTTCTAGTCATAGATTTTACTGATGAAACTTTGTTTACTTCTTCAATAATTCCATTGTCATGAGGTTCAATAACTTGAGCACCATCATTCCAATATGCTTTGTAACCATTATACATTCGTGGATTATGAGAAGCAGTAACTACAACACCTGTTGCAGCTTTTAATTCTCTAATTGCAAATGATAATTCTGGAGTAGGGCGTAATCCTGAAAACAAATATGCTTTAATACCGTTGGCAGCAAATATTAGTGCTGTAGCTTCTGCAAAGACATCAGAATTTAGTCTGCTATCATAAGCTATAACGGCAGATAGTTTGCCTTCTTTTGCTTCTTTTGGAAATGCTTTCAGAACATAATTAGCAAGTCCTTGTGTTGCCAAATTTATTTCAAGAGTATTCATTCGGTTTGTTCCACCGCCCATGATTCCTCTAAGTCCTCCAGTTCCAAATTCAAGAGATTGATAGAAACGATCTTCAAGTTCTTTGTAATCTTCTTTTGCTATTAAATCTTTGATTTCGTTGCTAAAACGCTCATCATTTTCAGCATTAATATAAGCATTGGCTCTCTTTAAAATTTCTGATTTTTCCATATTAACTCCATTTTAATTTCTATATTATATTGAATTGACACTATCATTTTCAAGATATTTTATATATCAGATTTTTGTAAAAGCATAGTTTCAAATTCTAATAGTTCCTTTTCTTCTTCTATTTCATTACCTTTTACGTCGCACATTACTCTAAATACAGGTTCTGTTCCGCTTCCTCTCATCCAAATAAAAGCAACAGGATTATTGTCCCCTTTGTAGAAGATTATTTTTAATCCTCCTTTTTCTGATAATGAAAAATCTTTTACATTCCGTGTTTCTTTAGTTCCGTTAGTTATTACACATTCCCACGCTGTAAAACCGTATTTTTTTATTATTGGATTCTTCTTCCATGCTTCTTCAAAATTTTTCTGAAAATTTCTTTTTAATATAGAATGATTAGTTTGCTTAATTTTCAGAATTGCTCTGTTTTCTGACACTCCAGTGGTAGTATAGCAAGGAATTGTTAATAATACATCTGATAATGTGAATGAACCATTATATTTGATGTTTAATTTATCACACCAAATATTAAATAGACCATTGTTGTCTCTAAGAATCAATAATTTAAGAATTGCAAACAAAGTGTTAAGAGGATCTCTAACTGAAGACGGATATGTTATTGTTCCTCCATTTGATCCTTCTCCCAAAATTCTAACTGTATAGCCTGAATTTCTTATTTCTCTTGAAAGATTAACAACGTTAGCTTCTCCAACTTCAGCTCTAAAAATTTTTGCTCCAAGTTTTTCTGCTATTTCGTTAATTCTCATTGAAGTTGGACAATTTACACCAACAGCTTGCTTAAATGATTCGTTATTTTTGTTTTTCCATAATGAAAAAGTCAATTCTGCTAAAACAGAAAGACTAAAAACTTCTTTGGCTTTTAGAATTATTGATTTGTTTTGTTTTTCGTCCCAGTAGACAATATTTCCCCTGTCACCATCGCAATCTGGCATATATCCCAAAACGACATCGTGATGATTTTCGGAATGTAATCTTTCCATTTCTTTTGCAACATAAACTAAATTTTCTGCCTCTGGAATAATTTCATGCACTATTTCACCAGGTTTGCTATTTATTGAGTAGAAATTAATGTTATGTTTTGTAAAAAACTCTTTATCGATAGAAGCTGTTCTTGCAGAACCATTAAAATCACATACAATTCCAATTTTATTCTGGG
The DNA here is from genome assembly GCA_012513125.1 of Treponema sp. GTDB lineage: Bacteria > Spirochaetota > Spirochaetia > Treponematales > Treponemataceae > Treponema_D. Next base: position 8,483 of record JAAZCS010000016.1, read on the forward strand.
ATGAGTAATCATCAATTAATGAAAAAAACTTGTTTTGTTCAATTATGTTCGAGGTGTCACTTATTGTTTCATTCATAAAATCGGAATATGTTTTTATTGCATTGTATTTTGAACTTTCACAATTATTGTAAACTGAATTTAGTTTGGAAGTTGGGCAATTATTACATTCTTCTGTTAATTTCTCCAAATATTTTTCATCATTCAATTTTTTCAAAAACTCTTTTGTTAATATAGCGTTTTCACTTGCAGTCAAAACACCCCCATCATTAATGCCAAATTTCATTCCATTATGTCCAATTGGATTATGACTTGCGGATATGTAGATAAATCCATCAAGTTTTTTTGAATAAGCCATTATTTCTGGTGCTGCTGTAATTCCAAGAAATTGAATTATCGCATTTTTATTGATTAAGGCTCTAATCATGGCGTTTGCAATTAGTTTTCCAGTTGGTCTAGTGTCTGTTCCTATTGCAATTACAGGGAAATCTTGTTTTGTTTTGTCTACTAGATAATCAAAGAATGTATCAGCGGCAACTTGTGAAATGAGTGAGTTTGCTGAACCTATTTCTGGAGATGAGTCCTGTTCTTCACCGCTATTACAAAAAACCTTACGCCATCCAGAGGCTGATAAAATCATATTATGTTCCATTCTTTAATTTTAACATATAAAAGTGTTTATTTAAATCAAAAGTAAAAAAAATACGAAATAATATTGATTATTTATTATGCTATCATTAAGATAGGTAAATAAAAATATTTTCGAGGTTAGTATGAAAAAAATATTTATTCTTACAATTTTTGCTTTTACAGCAATTTTAGCTGGATGTAGTAAAAAAACAAACGGCAATGTTATTACAGTAGGAGCAACTCCAGAGCCTCATGCTGCAATATTAAATTTAATCGTTGATGATTTAGCAAAAGAAGGAATAACATTAAAAGTTCAAGAATTTACTGATTATGTAACTCCAAATGAAGCTGTAGAATCTGGTGAAATTGACGCAAATTTCTTCCAACATTTACCATATATGAACACTTTTAACGACGAAAAAGGATATCATTTGGTTAGTGTAGTTGGAGTTCATATTGAGCCATTGGCTTTGTATTCTAAAAAATATAGTTCATACAAGGATTTGCCAAATGGATCTACTGTTGCAATTCCAAATGATCCTACAAATGAAGGTCGTGCTCTTTTATTACTTCAATCGGCAGGATTAATTACTTTGGATTCAAAAGCTGGATTAACTGCTGTTCCAACAGATATTATTGATAATGCCAAAAATTTGAAATTTAGAGAAATCGAAGCTGCTTCTCTTCCACGAGTTTTACAAGATGTTGACGCTGCTGTTATTAATGGAAATTATGCAATTCCTGCAGGGTTAATTGCTAGTAAAGATGGACTTTTTGTAGAAGGTTCTGATTCTCCTTATGTAAACATTATTACTGTAAAATATGGTCGTCAGAATGATAAAGCTATTCAAGCTCTTGCAAAAGCTTGTACAAGTCAAAAAGTAAAAGATTATATAAATAAGACTTATCCAAACGGTGAAGTTGTAGCAGTATTTTAGTCAATTTCTATAAAATTAGTATAAATTTCTTTAATTTATACTAATTTTATAGTCTATTTGTTTTGATTTATCAAAAATGTCATTAACAATGATGCTTAAGGTTACTTTTCCTGATGTGAACATAGTTTCGCCAACAAGTTGCATTGTATCATTTGGATAAACTACATTTCCTAAGTATTTTTTCTTTCCCACAATATAAATCTTATTATTTTCCTGCGAAATTGTATCATATGATATTTGATCAACAATTACTCCATTTATCAATACTGTTGTTTTATAAGGTATGGCTATTGGATCTCTTTTCTTGTAAACTCTGTAAAGTCCAGACGAAATAGTCTTCTTGTTTTTTAAGTCAAATATTTCATTGTCCTTATTTTCCAAATAAATATCATTTAATAATAAATCAATTTCTGAATTATTCTTTACCATTAATAAGTTAGGATTAATTGCAGATGTATTTTTTGTATCAATTATTTGAAATTCCAATCCGTTTTTATTTTGCTGCCATCCTGAATTGCCACTTTCGCCAATCTTTTCACCAGAAATATAAGCTTCTCTGTTCTTGGAACTTTCTTGGACTGTGGATTTTTCCATATTTCCATAAACGGATAGAAGATTGTCTGAATGAGATAAAATGACTGAATTTCCGAGAGTTGATGGAAAAAATACTGAATCATCGTTTTGTTCAGTCATTACGATAAGTACAGCACCATTTTCAGAAGCATATATTTCACTTGGATTTGCAAAAATAAAAGATGAACTAATGGAAGTTCCAATATATTGACCAAAATAAGAATTATATTCATCTGTTGTGATATTTTTTTGAGGCCATTCAAAAGAAAATAGAGATGCTACAATAAAAATACAACAACTTGAAATAAATATCTTTTTCATATTAACTCCGCGATACATTGATTTTGGAAATACTATTATCTTTTCCAACAAAAATCATATTGTCTTCAGTTTGAATAAATGCATTATCTGCTTTAAAATCAAAATGACCAATTAAAATTGTAGATTTTTCAAAAAAGTATATTGAATAAACATCATCTTTCTTGCCAAGAAGAACAATTATATTTTCTAATTCTTTCATTGAGATTATTGATGTATTTATATCAAAAGACTTGTTCTTTTTATTTACCAAATCATAAATTCCAAGTTTATTTCCATAATTATATAAAACAAGCTTATTGTCATCTGTAAATTGTACGAATGTTCTTGAAATTACGTTTGAATCCAAGAATGTATGAAATATGATTTTCTGTTGATTGTTCTCATCGCTGAATAAAACAAATCTTTGTTTATTATGACCTGAAATTGATGCTGAATATTGATTGTCGTTTGATATATCTAACCCCAATACTACAGGAAAATCACTTCCTCCAGGATTGTATGAGGTTTTTGTTTTTCCTGTTTCATTATTGATTACGTTAATTGTTCCATCTGCAAAACCTATAATTGTTGAGTACAAATTGGAATTGAATGCAGTTATAGGAATTACGCCTTCATATGTCCATTTGTTTTCGCCCTCTGAATTACATTTTGAGAGTGAAGTTCCTCCTGGCAAAAAAACATAAATTCTATCATCATTAAAGAAAGGAAAACCATATTCATGAATAATTCCGGCTTTAGAACCATCTGGTTTATAGAAAGGTGTATTATGAGCATCAACGTTGTATGTGCAATAATATGAATTAGAAATGGAAGATTTTGACGGGTATGATACGATGTTGTTAATTTTTCCGTTTTTATCGAAATAGCCAATTGATTGACCTAACTTAAAATAAATACTTTTATTATCAGAATCTTTTTGAATAAGAGGACTTGATACAGATATTCTCCATTCTGGATTAAACTGGTATTCGTCAGGAATAGGTTTTACTGCTAAAAAAAGGTAAATAACAATAAAAAATACTGTAAAAAGAATTATCAATAAGCGACTTTTTTTTGTTTTCATAATTATGATATGTTATAATATTGAAAAATAAATATCAATGATTTTAATGGAATCAAAAATTAGGATAAAAAGATGAATAACAAAATAGAA
>JAAZCS010000219.1 GCA_012513125.1 Treponema sp.
GCTTTTAACGGTTGGAGAAATATTATTGTAAATGTTCCAGGTTGGCTACAGCAGCATTCACATCTTCGTTCTGGTCCAGAAAATATGACTTTTGTTGGTTATAGAATTCGTTCAGATGCAGAAGAATATGTTGATAATTATGTAATTTTCTTTGATCAGATTAAATATACTACAAATTCATTGTCAAATATTTATGATGGTTATGAATTAAAAGATGTAAAATTTGATGATTCTGAATCAAGTTCTAAAAGTGGTGCTTCGGAGGTTGCGGAATGAAAAAAATATTAACTTTATGTGTAGTTTCTTTTGTTGCAACTACAATGATGTTTGCTCAGCAAAATCAAAGTCTTTCAGATCCTAATCCAGAGAATGTAGGTGCTGATTCAGCAATGCTTTCTTTAAGAGAAGTTTCAATTGATAAATTTGAAAGAGAAGGTTCTTGGAATGTTCATATATCTCCTGATTACGGTGTAATTGCTGGAAGATTATTTGATGGAAATCCTGCTATGAAGGAACCTCTTGCTGAAGATGAAGGTAAAGAAGACGAAGATAAACAGGTTTATGGTGTTAGAGTTGATTTCTTTAGAAGAGGTGTTAATTCTTTTACTATAAAATCAGGAAGACCTTTACCAATTGAAGGAACTGCAAAAACAATTTCAATGTGGGTTTGTGGAAGAAATCAAAGTCATGATATGTATGTTTTAGTTCAAGATTATTTTGGTAGCAATTTTGAGTTGTACCTTGGTAATTTGGGATTCAGTGGTTGGAAAAAACTTACTTGTGTAATTCCACCAAGTCCAGATGGAGAACATGGTATCGTTCAGAGTAGTGCTTATTATGGTGATAAACCTGGATTAAAGATTTTAGGATTTAGAGTAGATTGTAATCCTATGCAGGCTAGAGGTTCTTATTATTTATATCTAGATGATTTAAGAGCTGTAACTGATCTTTATGATATGGAAAATCATGATGAAGACGATATGTTAGATAACTGGTAGTCTTAAATAAAAATGCAAAAAAAAAGCAGGTTCGTCCTGCTTTTTTTTATTTAACGGCATATTCTGTAGTAATGTTTTTTGTCTATTATTTGTGTCTGTTGAATTAAATTCATTCTTGATAAAACCCAAATCATTAAATACGCCTTTTTTAATACATTTCGTGATAATCCTTTTTTATCTTTTAAGAAGTTTCTTAAATCGTATGCACAAAACTCATCATTCGTTGTGTAAGGGATTAATTTTAAATAATCGTTTTTACAATTAAATGTGGAAATGGATAGTATTTCATCTAATTTTTTATCAATTTTTAGCCAATTTTTCCTGAAACGTCTTCTGTTATTTTGTGATTGTACGTTATCATTTGTTCTAGTTCTTATTTCTGTGACATTAATTGATATTACTGTTAGTGAAAAATTCTTTTCTAATAGCAAGGGATATATTCCAGTGAGTTCTTCAAAGATGTCATAAATGGAATTTGTTATAGGACTTTTCCTTTTGGATATCTTTTGTCCATTTTCGTCTAAAAGTAGTATATGTTTGTTTATTACTAATGGAAAAACTAATTTTAATTTGCGGTTTTGTTCATGAATTGTTGATTCTATTTTGGGTAATAGTTTTGATAAGTTCTTTGTTTGAATTTCAATTATATCATTTTCTTTTGTGACAATGTCGTAGATAAAATTCGATTCTTTAACTTCTGTTTCTCCAAAATATGTTTGGCAAAAATAAGTTTTAAGTGTTTTGTGCAGACTGCTTTCGTTGTATGTATTGATTGCCATAAAAATACTCGTCTAAATATTACTCTATATATGTTAGGTAAAATAATATAAAAAAAATAATTTTTTATATTATTGGCGTTTTTATCCGTTGACTTTAGAATTTATTCAATTAAAATGTAATTAAGTGGGAAAAAGTGGTAAAAAGTGGTAGTAAGTGGGTATGAATCTATTAACTGGTGAATATAATAATACATTAGATGAAAAAGGTAGGGTAACGTTTCCTGCGAAATTACGCTCAGAAATAAATCAAAATGTACTTATTATTACTAGAGGTTTAGATCGCTGCTTATGGCTTTTTACTTCTGAAGAATGGGATTTGTTAAAAAATAAATTGATGAACTCAACATCATTGTTTAATGAAAAAAACAGGATGGTTCTTCGTCATTTTATTGCACCGGCTCAAGAGGTCGAATTTGATAAAACAGGTCGTATTTCTGTACCACAAAGTTTGCGTGAATATGCATCGTTGTCAAAGGATTGTACAATTTTGGGTGTAGGAAAATACATAGAATTGTGGAATTCAACAAGTTATGATGAATATTTATGTTCAAGCGAGGCTTCTTTTAAAGAGGCTGCAGAAGAATTGAATAATATAAATTTTTAGATTTTATATAAACTAAGAAATTGTGTTGGTGGTGTTGTTATGGAAATTGTTCATACTCCAGTTTTATTAAATGAATGTCTCGAATATTTATCTCCAATTGATGAAAAATTAGGCAAAAATCAATTGATGATTGATTCAACCTTGGGCGAAGGTGGACATAGTTACAATTTCTTAAAAAAATATCCAACGTTATCAGTTATTGGGCTTGATGCAGATAAAGTAATTCAAGAAAGAGCAAAAGAAAGATTGGCTGAATTTGATGGTCGAATTAGATTTTTCAATGGTTGGTTTAAAGATTTTTATGCTTCATACAAAAATAATGATGAAATTTTAGAAATAAATAAATTCGGTTTTGAAAGACCGGATGTAATTTTGTTTGATTTAGGAATATCAGTATTTCATTATGAGAAATCAAAAAGAGGTTTTTCATTTAGATATGACGAAAAGCTTGATATGAGATTAAATGAAAATTCATCTGTTTCGGCATATGATATTGTAAACACAATGAATGAAGAGAAATTAGCCAATCTGATTTATCTTTATGGTGAAGAAAAATTAAGCCGAAGAATTGCACGTGCTATTGTGGAAGCCAGAATGGGTGGAAAAATAGAATCTTCAAAAGCCTTGGCAGAAATTATATGGAATTCTGTTCCTTCTCAATATAGATATGGTCAGATTCATCCTGCTACAAGAACATTTCAGGCGTTAAGAATTGCTGTTAATGAAGAATTAAATAATTTGCCATTGGCTCTTTTTGATGCATTTAACGCATTGAAAGAAAATGGAAAAATGGGTGTTATTACTTTTCATTCGTTGGAAGATAGAATTGTTAAGGAATTTTTTAAAAATTTAGGAAAACGATGTGTTTGTCCTCCTGAAGTGGCAACTTGTGTTTGTGGTGGAAAGCAATGTGCTGAAGTGATAACAAGAAAACCTTTAATTCCAAGCGAAGAAGAGATAAAAATGAACTCACCATCAAGAAGTGCAAAACTTCGAGTTGTAAGAAAAATAAGAAATGCAACTGAATATCATTTAAATGGAGTGAGTTTTATAAAATGAAAGAAGCGATATCTCTATTTTTTAAAAGATTATTCATATTCATAATGGCTATCAGTATTCCGTTGATGTTGATTTTGTATGCTTTTCAATCGAAGAAGTATACAGATTTATCAAAAGAAATTTCAAATCTTGAAACACAGCAAGAGAAATTAATTGAAGAAAACAAAAATTTGATAAGTGATATTAGTATTTTGACTACCGCGGATAGAATAGAAAGTGTTGCAGTTGATGAGCTTCAAATGCATAAGGCTAAGTCTGATGATATTGTACGAGTAGAAATGACTGGAGAGAGAAAATGATAGATGAAGCATTAATGAATGGTAGTGAAACTGTATTTGCAGTAAAAGGTTTTGTTATCGGAAATTCAAATCCGGAACATTTTTATTTTACAAATGTTTGTACAGATAGTAGAGAAGTTGTAAAAAACACTTTATTTGTTCCTCTTGTTGGAGAATTTCAAAATGGTCATAAATATATTTCTCAAGGTATTGAAAAAGGAGCTTCTGTAGTTCTGCTAAATAAAGATGAATACGATGGAAATAAAGAATTTTATGATAATTTAGCGAATAATAATGAAACTTTATTTATAGCCGTAAAAAATACTATGAAAGCTCTTCAAGATGCTGCAGAATTCTATGTTGAGAAATTCCCTTCATTGGAAAAAATTGCCATTACTGGTTCTTGTGGAAAAACTACTACAAAGGAATTACTTGTATCAATTTTTTCTCAGAAATACAACGTTGTAGCGACTAAAGGTAATTTTAATTCAGAGACAGGATTGCCTCTTTCTGTTTTTCAAATAAGAAAAGAACATCAGGTTGGTATTTTTGAAATGGGCATGAATAGAGTCAACGAAATTGAAGAAATTGTTCGTGTTTTAAAACCCAAATACGCAATCATTACAAATATAGGTACAGCTCATATTGGAATTTTGGGTAGCCGAGCAAATATCGCAACTGAAAAAAGAAAAATATTCAGTTTTATTCCAGAAAATGGAGCTGCATTTATTCCTTCTGAGGATGATTTTAAATCATTTATCAGTGAAGGTGTGAAAGGTAAAATAATTGAATATGGAAAATCAATTTCATCGGAAGTAAGTGGCGTTCAGTTTGTAAAAGATGATGGAATGTTTGGATGTGATTTTAAATATCAAAATGAAAATATACATCTAAATTTAAGTGGAACTCATAATTATGTTAATGCTTTAGGTGCTATTGCAATTGCAAAAGAATTTGAAATTTCAGCAAAAGAGATAAAAAAAGGTGTTGAACAGCTTAAAAGTTTGAATGGAAGAATGGAGATAGATTGTATTGCCCTTGATGGTAAGAAAATTAATTTCATTAAAGATTTTTACAATGCAAATTTAGATTCAATGGTTAAGTCAATTCAATTTCTTAAAAATCTTGAAGTTGAGGGAAATAAATTTGTTGTTCTGGCTGATATGAAAGAATTAGGCCCTGAATCAAAAAAAATGCATGAATCGGTTGGAAATGAAATTTCTAACTCTATGTTAGATTATTGTATTCTTGTTGGACCTGAAATGAAAGCCGCTTATAAAATTGTAAATGGAAATAAAAGTATCAAATCATTTTATTTTGAAGATAATTCTAATGAAGCTTTTGAAAAAATAATTGAATTGTTACGAAAAAATTCTTGCAGTGGTGATACAGTTTTGTTAAAAGGCTCTCACAGCATGTCGTTAGAGAAAACTATTACACTTATAGAGAAAATATAATTAATTGAAAAAAAGGAGAAATTTATGGATCAATATACATTTTATGCAAAAAAACCAATAGAAAAATACCACAAAAGTGATCTGTTTCTCTTTATTTCAATTATTCTTTTGTGGGGATTTGGAATTTTCACTTTGTTTATTTGTTCTCAAAATTATGGTTTGAGAATTTTTAACGATTCATTATATTTTGTAAAACGTCAGTTGATTAGTTCTCTTGTTGGATTTGCATTGTTTTTGGCACTCTTACTGATGGATATGAGATTGATTAAGAAAATTTTGCCTGTATTAGTTGTATTTACGCTAGTTTTGTGTATTTTAACATTGATTCCATTAACATCGGATGAAAAAAATGGAGCTAAAAGATGGATAAAGTTGCCTTTTAATTTAAGCTTTCAACCTTCAGAACTTGTAAAAATGGTCATAGTTTTATATTTGGCTAATTATTTTACAAAACAAGAAGAAACAATTAATTTTGAAGAAAAAACTGTATTTCCATGTGTTTGTGTTTTTGTAGGATTTTTCCTATTAGTTCTTTTTCAGAAAGATTTCTCAACTAGTGTATTTATTATGCTTATTGGAATTCTTCTCTTTTTTGTATCAGGAACAAAAATGCTTTGGTTGATTCCTTTGGCGGTTTTTGCTATTCCAGTAGGTTTTTTAATAATAACTTTGGAACCATATAGAATGGAACGTATTATTGGTTTTTTGAATCCATCAGAAGGTGTTTCAACATTTAATTATCAGGCAATAGCTGCAAAGCGTGCAATTGGTGCAGGTGGTTTCTGGGGGAATGGAATTGGTGTTGGATTGGAAAGATTAAATAATATTCCAGAGATTCATGCTGACTATATTTTTGCCGGATGGGCTGAAGCAATGGGTTTTGTTGGTGTAGTATTCTATGTAATTCTTCTGTGTTTCTTTTCAGTAAGAGGATATAGAGCGGCATTGAAAAGTCCTGATCGTTTTGCATCTTATGGATCGTTTGGGTGTGTTTCTGTTATTTTGTTGCAATCAATCATGAATTGTCTTGTAACATGTGGTGGATTGCCTTCAACTGGTATTCCTTTGCCATTTTTTTCATTAGGTGGTTCTTCAATTATCGTAACATTGGCAATGTGTGGATTTATATTGAATACTTCGCGGTTTGAAGAAAATAGTGAAAAAAAATATAAAAATGACGAAATTAATATTGAGTCATTTACTGTAGTAAAATAAAAAGTGATAAATAAGTAATGTAATATCAATAATTGGGAGATGTGATATGAGGGGAAATATATGAGCGATTATAGTTTATTAGCTGATGATGAAAGTGAATTTATCGATAAAGAGCAATTTCTTAAAGAAAATTCTGAAAAGAAAACTGATAAAAAGATAATTGTAGTAAAAATTGTCTTTTTTATTTTATGTTTTATTCTTTTAGCGGAGTTTGTTGCATATAAATATGTAGTGCCTCTATTTGAGAGTCCAAAAATTAATGTGACAGGACAGAAAAACTATACAATGGCACAAATTGGAAATCGTTTAGCACAAATGGACACTTCTTCATGGTTAAAATTTGATGTAAATAAGGCTGTTGCATTGTTGTCTTCTGAGCCTGAATTTGAAAGCGTTTCTGTTCAAAAGAAATTTCCAAACATTATCAACATCTCCTTGCAGGAAAGAGATCCTGTTGCAATGACATTTATAGCTTATGGTGGAAAATCTACCTTAGTTCAAATAGATAAAAATGGAGTGATTTTTCCAAAGAAAACAAATGTAAAATACGATACTAGTGATATTCCAATTATTTCAGGTTTGCCAATTGAGAACATGTCAGAGGGAATGAGAATTCCGTCAAAATATAGATCTCTTTTGGAAGAAGTTAACTCAATTCGTCAGTTGCCACAAAAATATTTTGTATGTGTTGATGAAATTTGTGTTTTGCCAAAAGAATATGGAAATTATGAATTGGCGTTAATTCCATCTCAGTCAAAAATTAGAGTTTTAACAGATCGCACATTGAACGAAGACTCATTAAAGTGTATGATGGTAGTCTTAGATGTAATAAACAGAATTGATAAAGATGTGTCTGAAGTTGATTTGAGATACGGTTCTGTGTCTTATAGAGTTAAGTAGAGGTTAAATAAATGATTGTCGGTCTTGATATTGGAACAAGTGTCATTCGTGTTGCGATTGGAGAAGTGGATGAAGAATCTGGAAAAGTAACTATTGCGGGTACTGCTTCTAGAAAGTCTGCTGGATTAAGAAATGGAGTAATCGTAAACATTGAAGATGCAAAATCTGTTATAAGAGAGACAATTGAAGCTGCTGAACTTGATGCAGGAGTGACAGTATCATCTGTTATTACGGCAATCGGTGGTACTCAAATTGATAGTCAAAATTCAAGAGGAATTGTTGCTGTTAGAAGTAGTAATGGAAATAGCAGGGAAATTACACGGGAAGATGTTGAAAAAGTAATTGAAAGTTCAACGGCAGTTCCTGTTTCAGAAGATAGAGAAAAACTTCATGTAATACCACAAGATTATATTGTTGATGGATATGGTGGTATTTCAGATCCAATACATAGAATTGGTACAAGACTTGAAGCAAAAGTTCATATTGTTACAGCTGCAAAAACTATTATATCTAATATCCGTTCATGCCTAACTAGAGCCGGATATACATTAGATGGCGTAATGCTTAAAACTTTAGCTCAAACTCAATCTGTTTGCCAAGATGATGAATTAGATTTAGGTTCTATTGTAATAGATTTAGGGGCTGGTACTACAGATGCACTTGTTCTTTTGGGCGGTGCACCAATAGGAACAGCTTCTATCAGAGTTGGCGGAAATTTAGTTACAAATGATATTGCAATTGTTGCAGGAATTTCTGTAGCAACAGCTGAGAATATAAAAATTGAATCTGGTTGTTGTTGGGGCGAGATGATAACAGAAGAAAATGACAAGGAAGTGATTATTCCCGGTGTTGGCGGAAGACCTCCTGAGGTTGTTATGCAGTCTCAAATTTGTCAGATTATTCAAGCTAGAATGCTCCAAATTTTCACAATGGTAAAAACTGCAATTAACAAACAAACACATGATTCAATGAAACAACTTTTGGGAAATGTTATATTAACTGGTGGTGGAGCTCAAATGGAAGGTGTTGTTGAATTAGCTGAAAGTGTTTTTAAACCTTTATCTGTTAGAGTTGGTAAGCCTGAAAATCTTGGAGGAATTCAAGAAAATTATCGACGTCCTGATTTTGCTACTGTAATTGGTTTAATTTTGGCAAATAAAAATTTAGCAGTCAGAAAAGATAGAACAAAAAGAAATAAGCGTCATATAGATAAACAAAATAAAAATGAAGATGGATTTCTTACTAAGCTAAAAAAGCTCTTTTTTTAACTTGGTGATTTGTGATTGGGTAATTGGGGGAAATTATGGATCTAAATGGAATATCAATTGTAAAAGATGAAGTATCTTCAGATGTTGATGATATGAATAACAGTCCAACGGTAATTAAAGTTATTGGTTGTGGTGGTGGTGGGTCAAATGCTGTAAAACGTATGATTGAATATGGTTTGACAGATGTTGATTTCATCATAATTAATACTGATTTGCAGGCTTTGCGAGTTGCAAAAGCTTCAAGAAAAATAGCCATTGGTAAAAAAGTAACTGGCGGTTTAGGTTCTGGTGGAAATCCTGAAAAAGGAAGAGAAGCTGCTGAAGAAGATAAAGAATTAATCACTGATATTTTGCGTGGTGCAAATATGGTGTTTATTACAGCGGGAATGGGTGGCGGAACCGGTACAGGTTCTGCACCGGTAGTTGCTCAAATTGCAAAAGAATTAGGTGCATTGACAGTTGCTATTGTAACAACTCCGTTTAGTTTTGAAGGCCCAATCAGAATGAAGCAAGCTAAAATTGGTGTTGAAAAACTTCATGAGCAAGTAGATGCCTTAATTGTTATTCCAAATGAGCAAATTCTAAAAATTGTAGATAAAAAAACAAGCGTAAAACAGTCTTTTGTTGCTGTTGATGATATATTGAGGCAAAGTGTTGAGGGAATTACTACTGTTATTACAAAACCGGGAGATGTTAATACCGACTTTGCCGATGTAAAAAATGCTATGCAAGGTCAAGGAAACGCATTGATTGGAATAGGCGTTGCAGAAGGCGAAAACAGAGCAGTTGAAGCGGCTACAAAAGCCATCTCAAATCCTTTGTTGGAAGATGCTCATATTGATGGTTCAAAAAATATTCTTGTAAATATTTGTTCTAGCGATAATATTTCAATAAGTGAAGTAAACGAAATTGTAAATATTGCTACTGCGTCCGCAGCTCCCGATCATCATGTTTTCTGGGGAGAAGTAACAGACCCTACATTGGGCGACAAAATTAGTGTTTCAGTTATTGCTACTGGTTTTGAGGGTGAAGAAAATCAGAATGCTGAAGAAAAAGATGAAGATGAAAGAGTTGAGCCTTCTAGTGAATTGAATGATAATGTAATGAATTCTAGTGATTTTGAAAGAATTTTGCATAATTCATCAAGAGCTGGAGAATTTGTAAATACAAAGAAAGTAAATCCATCTTCTGTAAAAACACAACAATCAGAATTATTTTCATATGAAAAAAAAGATTCGGAACAGACTGTACAGAAAAAGTCTTCGCTTGGAAATAATGTAGTAGATTCATCAGAAAGTGAAATGGGTGTATATGTTAAGCCATTAAGAAAGCAGTTTGTTCCTCCAACAGAAGACGTGGATCCAAACGATATTTATAGACCTGCAATTTGGAGCACAAGAGGTTTTGGTAAATCATTCAATTTAACAGATGATGATAAATAAATGACAATAGATGGATTGCTTGATTCGTTTTATACTGATTTAATTCTTGTAAAAAGGGATTCCGAGCAAACAGCTCAAACATATAAAACTTCGTCAAAAGAGTTTTTAAATTGGTGTTTGAATGAAAAAATTAAGTTGAAGAATGTAACAGTTCAAAATTTAATGTATTATATCGTTAAACGAAAAACAGAAGGTTCAAAAAGCTTAACTTTAGCAAAAGATATTTCTGGAATGAGATCATTTGGAGAATATTTAGTAAGAAAACAAATTTGGTCTGAAAATCTTTTTCTTCAATTGGATAAACCAAAAGAAACGCGTGCAATTCCAAAAGTCCTATCGATTGAACAGATAGATGAATTATTGTCTGATATAGACAAAACAACTCCTCTTGGAATAAGAGATGATGCGTTGTTTGAATTGATTTATTCCTGTGGATTACGAATAAGCGAGGCTTGTGATTTGCTTATTGCAAATGTTCATATGGAAGAAAGGTTAATCTTAGTTCATGGAAAAGGCGATAAAGAAAGATTGATTCCTTTTGGGCAGCAAGCTTATGATAAAATCACTATCTACTTGAATGAAGTTCGACCTTTGTTGACAAAAGGAAAATCTGTTCCTCAATTATTTGTTAATTACAAAGGAATAGGAATTTCTAGAAAAGGGGTTTGGAAA
>JAAZCS010000220.1 GCA_012513125.1 Treponema sp.
CCACATAGAAAGTCTTGCAATTCTAAATTTAGACATATGAAAAAATTTTTGACAGCAATTTGTATTATTTTTTTTCTCACATCTTTGAATTCAGAGCAATTAACAAAATACAATGCATCATGGACTTCTGTAATCACAGGAAAACCAATTTCAAATCCTATCTCTACTTCATATGGATTTATTATTCCAACAGATGCCAAAAATATTGTTGCAGTTTCTACAAGTGGAAATATTCTTTGGGACAATCCAATAACAAAATGGTCTACATCAATTATTTTATCATCAGTTCAAAATGATTTTTTTACTTTAGTATCAAGCAAAGGCACTGAATTAAGCCTATACAACCCAAGTGGAATTGAAATATGGAAAACAAAAACACCTTTCATTGTTACAAGAAAAACTTTTGAAGGAAGAGATGGACGATTTTTTATCAATAATGAAAAAAACATATCTTGTTATGGAATGAATGGTATTTGCAAATGGTCAATAGAAACACCTCTTCAAAAAAATATAGATTTTCAAACATTACAAGATGGTAGTATTGTTGTTTTTTTAGAAAAATTAAAAGAAGGAAAAACACAAGCTCTTAGAATATCCCCTTTTGGAGAAATACTTGAGGAAATTACTTTTGCAGGTGAAATAACAAATTCAAAAACCTGTTCAGAAGGAATCTTGCTTAATTTTAGCGATGGAAATGCCGGTTTATTTTCAATTTTGAATGGAAGAGCTACAAACAGATGGGTTTTAACAAAAGCGAATAACTTCACTACATCAAGTTTTTTTGTTGTTTGTTCTGAAAACAATCAGGTTGCATTTGTGCAAAAACTTTCATCAGGAACTAAAATTAGCACAATTAATCCAAAAAATGGAAACATAATCAATTCTTTTTCAATAGAAAACATAAAAAACTTAGATAAAATTGTATTTACAAGCAAAGGTTTCTTTATTTCAGATTCAAAAACTTTTTTATTTTACAATAATGAAGTAAAAGAAATATGTAACGCTAATACTAATGAAAATGCAAATATTTTATATACTTACATTTCTCCAGATAATGTTCTTCACTTTCTTTACAAAGATTGGTCAATAAATGCTTATAAAATCATTCAAACATCATTACAAAATGTCAAAAATCGGGAAAAACTTACATATAATTCTTTTTATGATTTTACGCCTTCATATTTATTATCAAGTGGAATAGCTCCAATCGATGAAAAATTTAGGAATGAAGAGGCAACTACAATTCTAAAAAAAGGTTTTTATGGTACAAATGAAAAGGAATTAACTTCATTAACTATTTCAACATGTAAAGAATATATATCAACAACAAAAACATCAACGTCTAATTATAGACAAGCCCCTTCTGTTTTCGTCTCTGATTTTATTGGACTGAATAACATGATTTCAACTCTAACTCTCTATGGTACAAACCTTTATCCCTATTATATTGCAGAACTATTATCACAGGAAAATAATCCTTTACTTATCAAAACACTTTTAACATCCATATCAAATAATGGATATGATCCTAATGAAGAAATAATCAAATCCATTGAAATATTAATCAATTCAAAAACAAATAAAAATGATTCAATTCTTACATCAATATGTGATGCGATTTATTCCATATGTGCATTTATGGGAAGACCGGCTTTTAATGAATATGGCAAAAATTTATTATCAAAATTATTGTATCCACCTTATAGTAGCAATACAAGAAACTACGCTAGAGAAACATTGTCAAAAATAAAAAAATTAAACATTTAGATATTTAAATTACCTTTTACGTTGTAGCAAATAACATATTCGTATGGTATAATTAATTGAAATTTTTGAAATTTTAGGTGGAATTATGAAGAAGTTATTTTTCTTTTTATCAGTTTTTTTATTATCAAGTTTATTATTCTCTCTCGAAGTAGATAGAAATGAATTGCAGTCGACAGAAAACCAAACTATTGAGTTTATTAATTATTCGGGGCCACATAAAGTTATCGAATCAATAGATGCAATTAAAGGAATTGGAACGTCTTTGGGAAATGCAGTTTCACCATCTCCTACAGAACCAATCACTACTCAGACAAATGCTAAATATTATGTTGTACACGCAATTGATAACAGTACAAATTCAAAATTAGATGCTGATATTATGTTCATCAATTCAGATGCCACAGTAGACCACATTGTAAATTTAAGAAGAATTATTAGTGCGTATTTAACATCCGCATATGGTTATTCACAGTCAGACGCTGATACACTTGCTGTCTTTATTACAGTCTACAATGCTGTAAACAGAGGTAAAATTTCTTCTTACCAAGATAAATACAAGGATGCAGTAATCAACAATCTTACTTCTGATAATTGCGGTCTTTCAATTAATTATTCTGACTGGCCAGGAAAATCACAAATTGTTATTCCTTTATACGATGTATCAAAAGGTGGACTTTCAACTGTAGACACTTCAGTTATAAGCGATTCAAAAGTTGTTGAATCAATGCAAACCGATGATGGCAAGAATATTGATAGCAGAAAAGAAATGGTTGACATAAAGGAAAGAGAAGCTACTGAAGCTTCACAAAATGCTCAAGACTCACAAAAAAAAGCTGTAGAAGAACAACCAAA
>JAAZCS010000221.1 GCA_012513125.1 Treponema sp.
ACACGCGCCTGTGTGCTGCTTATTGATTATATCAATAACTTAATGAAATTACAATACTAAAAGAAAAAGAATCTATTTAAATAATGTGACGTTGAATAAAAACTTAAGTTCCGTTTATTTATTGAACAAGAACTTAGTCTTGTATGTATTTTTTTTCTGATCTGTGTAACAATTTAGGTATCATTGTTGATTCCACAGAAAGGAGTTTAAAATGAAATCAACAAAATATAAACATTTAACGATTGAAGATAAAGAAACGATTGAGGATTGCTTAAAAGATAATTATAATTTGTTTGAAATTGCCAATATTTTAAAAAAGCATCCAACTACGATTTCTAAAGAAATTAGACGTCGAAGAATTTCTGTCAAATTAAAGACTTATGGTAGAACTAAAGCTTACATGGAAAACTTTAATTTTGTCTGTCCTAAAACTGAGCGTTATCCTCACGTATGCAATGCATGTCCGAGCCGTAGAAGATGTTCTCTTCAAAAATACTACTATCGTGCAAGAGAAGCACATAGTGATTACCTTTATGATTTAAGAGATTCGAGGACTGGGTATAATACCACAGTTGAAACTGTTCAGATGGTTTCTGATTTGATAACACCGCTTATTGAAAAGGGACATAGTTTTTATCATATTAAAGCGAATAATCCTGACATTCCTTATAGTATTCAAACTTTGTATAAATACACAAATGATGGTTTATTTGGGATCAAAAATATCGATCTACCAAAAAAAGTAAAATATAAGGAAAGAAAGAAAAATAATGTCGCTCAAATTAGAGAAGCAAAGAAAGGGCTTATGTATCAGGATTATAATACATTCGTAAGTGACAATGATATCATTCATACGGTACAAGTAGATACTCTTGAAGGTAAAAGAGGAGATCGTAAAGTTTTACTCACGATTCATTTTCTCCCCTCTCGGTGCATGCTTATTCGTTTACTACCAAGTCAAACAGCTCATGAAGTCGTTTCAGTATTTAATAACTTAGAGGAAGCTTTGGATAGTGAGTCATTTATTAAGTTATTCGAAGTTGTGTTAACTGATAACGGTTCTGAGTTTGACGACGTATTGGGCTTGAAGTTTAGTTCAAAAACTGGCGAACAAAGAATGAATTTATTCTATTGTGATGCGATGAGTCCCGAACAAAAAGGATCTTTAGAAAAAAACCATACACTTATAAGGTGCATTTTCCCCAAAGGAACATCAACTGAAATTCTTGACAAAAGAAAGGTAAAATTAATTGAAACAAATGTGAATTCGTATACACGAAAGGTATTAAATGACAAAGCTCCACATGATGTATTTAAGTACACATATGGAGCAAAAATAGTTAAAGCTCTTAACCTCGACCGTATTGAGCCTAACGAAGTTATTCTCAAACCATACCTTATAAAATAACTCAAGATATTATGTGAGAATCAACAATGATGACATAAAACATTAACCGAACTTACTCTTTTATAAGCAAAGAAAAAGTTCTTTTTGGCATGTTTATAAATCATTGGGCCTACTAATAATCTATTATAAAAGATTAAAAAAAGCAAATCTCATTAAATAAAAATCAGGATCAGAAGAGAATGTTCTCTAAAGAGTTGATTTTAGTCATTTATTTATAGGTTTAAAATAAACCGAACTTACTTTTATAATTAACCTACGATTATACTTTCGTCTTTCATCATCAAAACGTATTATGTTGCGTTGTGGTTTTCTGTATCTAACTAAAACCGTAGTACTATTATTATGTGCAACGACATTTCTAAAATCAATAACAGTATTGTATTTAATCAAAAAATCATAAACATTTGTTGCACCAAATGTCTTATTTATTTTTTTAAGTTCTTGGAAAATAATATTTTGCAACTCCTCTTCCAAACCTGCAAACATAATTTCCCATTGACTCAAATTGAGGTGATCAAACCAAACAAATATACTATGT
>JAAZCS010000222.1 GCA_012513125.1 Treponema sp.
GTAAAAAGTTAGTTTTTGAGTATAATTATGGAAGAATAACTTAAAGCGGGTAGTAAAATGTTAAATTTGAATAATAATGCGACTAATGTAAAAAAAGAACTTCTTATCAAAATTACAAAACTTCAACTAAATGGTAACCTTAATTCAAAAGAAATAAATAATATTCCAAAGGAAATAGCACCTCGTGATAAAACACCAATAGGTTGTTGTATTTATCATGATAGAGAAATTTTACGAATGCGAATTCTTGCCAAGATGGGTATTTCAGTTGAAAAATACAACGAAGAAAAAGAATTGGAAGATTACGCAACAGATGCATTAAATAGAGAATCACCTACATGGCCAATGTTAACTGTTCTTCATGATGCTTGCAACGCTTGCGTAAAACAAGATTATATTGTTACAAATGCTTGTCAAGGATGCTTTGCAAGACCATGCATAATTAACTGTCCCAAAAAAGCAATTGACATAAAAAAAAGGGCAGCTATAAATCCAGAAAAATGCATTCACTGTGGCTTATGTGAGCGTAATTGTCCTTATCATGCGATTATAAAAGTACCAGTTCCTTGTGAAGAAGCTTGTCCTGTTGGGGCAATCTCTAAAGGTGCTGACGGACATGAAGTAATTGATTATCACAAATGTATTTTCTGTGGAAAATGTATAAGAGAATGTCCTTTTGGTGCAATGATGGATAAAAGTCAATTGCTCGATGTAATAAAACATATCATGAATAATAAAAAAGTTGTTGCATTATATGCTCCATCTATTGCCTCTCAGTTTAGAGCTACATCATCTCAATTGGAAACAGCATTTAAAAAACTTGGATTCAACGATGTTATAGAAGTAGCATTAGGGGCTGACATTTGTGCAGAAAAAGAAGCAAAAGAATTTTCAGAAAGAATGAAAAGAGGCGATAAGCTTATGACAACTTCCTGCTGTTCAGCTTATGTCAGAGCAGTTCACATTCATGTTCCAGAACTTGATACTTGTGTTTCAGAAACAAAAAGTCCTATGCATTATACTGCAGAAATAGCTAGACAAAAATATCCTGATTGCATAACAGTTTTTATAGGTCCATGTCTTGCAAAAAGAAGAGAAGGTTTTGGTGATGATTTAGTTGATTACGTTTTATCAGCAGAAGAAATAGATGCCTTTTTAATTGCTAAGGAAATTGACTTATCAATTATTGAAAACAGTGATAAAAAAAATATTCCAACAGCGACAGGAAGAAATTTTGCAAGATCAGGTGGTGTTGCAGAGGCTGTTAAATCAAGATTGACCGATTCTTCTATTTTGAAACTAGACGTAATTGATGGTCTTAATCGTGATGGAATGAAAAAACTAAAAATGTATGGCGATATTAATTCTGGAAAAATTCAACAACCTACAGACTGTGCAAATCTTATTGAAGTAATGGCATGTGAGGGTGGTTGTATTGCAGGTCCTTGTACAATTACAAGTGCAAATATTGCATCTGTATTCTTAAATAAATATGTAAAAGAAACTGAAAAGAAATAAAAAAAAGAGCAAGTAAAACTTGCTCTTTTAAGCGGCAGAAGGGAGTCGAACCCTCGTCATCAGCTTGGAAGGCTGAGATAATGAGCCGTTATATGACTGCCGCATGTGATGAATTTAATTTATCATTATGAAACAAAAGTGTCAATACATAATTCTTGAATTTTCAGAAAAAAAAACTTTATATTTGTTTTTAATAATGTTATAATGTTCCATATTTTTCTAATTCCTTAAAGGAGGATTTTTATGGAAAAGTTTTTTAAACTGAAGGAGAGAGGCACTACAGTAAGTAAAGAAATTGTTGCTGGTATCACAACTTTCCTTGCAATGGCTTACATTTTAGCTCTTAATCCTAGTATTCTTTCTGCTTCTGGCATGAATTGGGGTTCTGTATTTACTGCAACAGCTGTTTCTGCTGCTATAGCTACATTAGTAATGGCTTTAGTAGCCAATTTACCTGTTGCTTTGGCTCCTGGTTTAGGCTTAAACGCATTTTTTACGTATACAGTAGTTTTAGGCATGGGTTGTAAATGGCAACTTGCATTAACAGCTGTATTTGTTGAAGGTGTTCTTTTTATTGTTCTTTCTTTATGTGGAATTAGACAAGCTATTATTAAATCTATACCAGAATCACTAAAAAAAGCTGTCGCTGTAGGTATTGGTCTTTTTATTACTATCATAGGACTTGTTAACGCTGGAATTTGTACAACTGACACAGGAACTACTATTGGATTCGTTAATTTTAATATGAGTCACGCAACTGCTGTTGTTGCTGTATTAGGACTTATTGTTACAATAATTCTTTATATATTAAAAGTTCCAGGAAGTATTTTGATTGGTGTTGTTGCAACAACAATAATTGGAATTCCTTTTGGTGTAACTTCAATTCCAGACAATTTCAAAGCTATATCTACTCCTGCTAAACCATATTTCTTTGCATTTGATTTTAAGGGAATAATGTTTAATTCTGCTGGTAATTTCTCATTCGCTGTTTTAGGTCAATTCTTTATTATTTTCTTCACATTCTTGTTTACAGACTTATTTGATACAATTGGAACTCTTCTTGGAATTGCAGAACAAGGCAACTTAAAAGATAAAAATGGCGATATTAAAAATGTTAAAGGTGCTCTTTTATCTGATGCCATCGGAACAACAGTTGGTGCATGTCTTGGAACTTCAACAGTTACATCATTCGTTGAATCAGCTTCCGGTGTTGCAGCTGGTGGACGCACAGGTCTTACATCAGTAGTTACAGCTATTATGTTCTTGCTTTCATTGTTCTTAGCACCATTGTTTGCATTGATTCCTGCAGCAGCAACTGCTCCTGCATTAATTTTTGTTGGCTATTTAATGATGAAATCTGTAAAAGCAATTGACTTCAATGATCCAACAGAAGGAATACCTTCATTTATCACAATTATGGCTATGCCTTTTTCTTATTCTATTGCAAAAGGTATTTCTTGGGGTATTATTTCTTATGTAATTTGTAAAATTGCTGCTAGAAAAGCAAAAGACATTCCTGTTGTTACTTGGATACTTGCACTTATTTTTATTGCTGATATTATATTTGAAGCTGTAAAATAATTTATTTGATAAAAAAAAGAGCATTTCAATCGAAATGCTCTTTTTTTATGCTGTCATTTACAGCGTATTTAATAACCACTCTTTAAATTTATAAAAGTCATTATTCATTGGAATAGCTCTATCCTGTAATCTCATAACTTCTTCAAGTCTAGCAGGTATTGGAGGTTCTTTTCCAATTGCTTCTGCTACAACCTGTCCAAATTTAGCTGGAGAGGCAGTTTCAAGTATGACACCAACAGCTTTTTTATCAATTACACTTTGTCCCCATTTTGGAATATTTGGAGTTTATCCGGGTTTATTAAAATCATTTTTATTGCCATTAATTAAATCTTCAAGCTTTCCATTTTTTATATCATTCCATGCTTTCCAACCAATAGCACCATGAGGATCAATAATATAACCAGTTTTTTCATAACAAGCATTAATTGCCTGCAAAATACCTTCATTATCAAGCCAATATGAAGCAAATAAGTCTTTTACTTCTTCAAGAGAATACATCGCTTTAATTCGTTCATAATTACTTGGAGCACCAACATCCATTGCATTTGCATACGTTTCCATTGAAGCTCTTGCAGTATATGTACCAGTTGCAATCCAATCAGGAATAGTTCTATTTGAATTTGTTGCAGCAGTAAAACCTGCAATAGGTGCTCCCATTCTTTTTGCAATTAACCCTGATGTTAAGTTTCCAAAATTTCCAGAAGGAACTACCATGATAATATTTGGCTCTGAGATTTTATTATCTAATACACATCTATTTCTAACAACTAATGATGAGTACATGTAATAAAAACTCTGAGGTAATAAACGTGCAATATTGATTGAATTTGCGGAAGAAAGTCTTAATTTTTGACGCAAATCTTCATCCGTAAATGCAGTTTTAACTAATTTTTGACAATCATCAAATGTGCCTTTTATTTTTAATGCCCTAACATTTCCTGTAAATGTCGATAATTGTTTTTCTTGAAGAGGGCTGATTTTTCCATCTGGATATAAAATTGTTACATCTAAGCCTGGAACATTATGAAAAGCACTTCCAACAGCACTTCCTGTATCTCCAGATGTTGCAACTAATATGTGTAAAGGAGTATCTTCGTTTTTGTTGAAAAAAGACATTGTTCTTGCCATAAATCTGGCACCAAAATCTTTAAATGCACATGTAGGTCCATGAAAAAGCTCTAGAACATACGAAATATTATCAAGCGGTACAATTTTTGGAGAAAAAGGATATGCATTCTGAATAATCTCTGCTAAATCTTCATCAGATATTTCACCATCAACATATGGTTTTGCCATGTTAAAAGCTATATCTCTAAAAGAGGATTCTGGATTTTTGTTGATAAAAGATTTATCAAGTTTAGGAAATTCTTCTGGAATAAATAGTCCACCTGTTTTTTTGTTCATTCCAGACATTACTGCTGTTCTAAAATCTACCTTTACAGAATTATCACGAGTATCTGTATAAATCATATTTCCTCCAAGTTTATAAATTATAAATTATAAATTATTTCATCGCTAACTTTTTCAGCAATTTCACTTCTACATTTTGACACACATTCGTTCCAATTTATGCCAGTTGCAGTATTTGTAATAGAAAACGACAGTAATTCATTTCCATTACTCATATCAATACATCTTATTTCTGCTATCAAAGTACAACTGTATTCATTATTAATTTTTTCTACAGGAGTAACAAATTTTACAGTACCGGCAATTAAGTAGCCAAATGAATTTTCAATTATGCTATAATTCTGTTTATATAAAACTTTTGAATCTGCATTAATGTATGAAGTTTCATTTACAGGAGCATTTCCAACCATAGAAACACCATCTTTTCTTAATTCTGATAAAATTTCATAAGCATTGTTTACAGGTTTATTAAGTTCGTTATAATTCCAAATAAATAAAACAGCACCCTTATTCACTATATTTGATTTTACAGACCATTTTGCCGATTCACTGTTATTCATTGCCAACTTTACAGATTCAGATTTAGTATTATCTGGGGTAGGATAGAATGTAATCAAAGAATTTGCAGAAAAAGTTGCTTTTGCTGGCATAAAAGATAACATTCCATTTTTATCAGTGAAAAGATTTTGCGTTGAAAAACTTACAACACCATTTTTATTTGAAGAAGGATAAGACACTGTTATTGGTAAATCAACTATAGGATTTTTTTCTTCATCAAAAGCTTGAATTTCATAAGGCGATTTAAAATTATTTCCTACAATAGTTTGAGCAGGTTGATTTTGAATAACAATCTCAACAATATTTCTGTTTTTTTTTGATACATTATTATCACTAATATGTGATTCATTAACAATTTCGGATACTTTTTTTGTCTCATTTTTCACATCTTCTTTAACAACATTTGATGTAGTTGAACAAGATGTAAAAGCAATGGATAAGGCTAATAAAATAATAAACTTATTCTTTTTCATAATATGGTAAACACTCACAATTAATATAATCTATTCATTTTATTATTTATGATACTTTTTTACAATAAGTTATTGCTAAAAAAGTATCATAAATATAATATCAATACTATGAAACGCTGTTCTAAGGCATATATCTACAAGGATAATTTAAAATATAATATTCAACAAATACAAAAAGTCGTAGGAAATAATACAGATTTATGTATTGCAATAAAAGCTGATGGTTACGGTAATAATGCATTTCTAACTGCTAGTATAGCACAATCATTAGGAATTAATAAATTTGCAATAGCCACTGTAGATGAGGCTATAGAATTAAGAAAACAAGGGATAAAATCTGAATTAATTCTTTTGAGTCTTTGTGTTGAAGAAGAATTTGAAGATTTATTTTCTTATAGAATTACACCTTTAGTTTTTTCAAATGAATATATTGATTTACTAATTAGCTATTCAGATAAATTCTTCAAAAATAATGAAAAATTTCCTGTTCATTTAGCTATTGATACAGGTATGGGAAGAATAGGATGTTATCCTGAAGAAGCAGGAGAACAAGCAAAATTAATCAATAATTCAAAACATCTTTTTATTGAAGGTACATGCACTCATTTTGCTACATCTGATGGAATATCTGAGGAAAGTATTGAATTTACAAATGTACAAATAAACAATTTTAAAAAGGCCATACAAAATATTAATGAAATGGGAATAAATCCCGGAATTTGTCATTGTGGAAGTTCTGCTATTGCTATAACAAGAAAAGACGTTCACTTTGATATGGTTAGACCTGGAATTATTACATATGGTTATTATCCAGATGAAATAACAAAAGAGTATCTGAAAAGTAAGAATATAGATTTTGATTTGAAGCCAGTAATGTCATTGGAAACAAAAATAGTGGCGATTCGGCATTTTTTAAAAGGAAAGTCAATTTCATACGGAAGAACATGGATTTGTGATAACGACAC